>NZ_MWLP01000006.1:0-109154 GCF_010634885.1 Microbacterium sp. B35-04
CTGGTCCTGATCCTGCTGGTCCTGATCCTGTTGATCCTGATCCTGTTGATCCTGATCCTGCTGCTCGTCCTCACCCTCCCCCTCAGGGTTTACGACGACGATGGCGGGCCCGGGCTTGACATGGCGGGCCACCACGATGTCGCAGATCTCCGATGTCGGGCACTCGAGTGTTCCCTCGAACAGGATCGACGTGCCGTCCTGGAAGTCCGCATCGGGACGCAGCAGGAGGCTGCAGGTGAGCTGGGAGTCGTCGGCGTCGACGGTCATTCCCAGACAGGAGCGGTCGGCGCCGCGCGACCCGCACACCCCGCCCTCGATCTGGAGTCCGCCACGATCGGTCACCGCGTGCTGGAAGGTGAACCGCACGCCCTCGGGAACCGTTCCGCCCCAGAACACCGCGATGGTCTTGCACCATACGCCCGCGTCGATGATCTCCGCCACGCCTTGATCGCCGTACGCGGGACCGCCGTACTGCGCGACGGGTCCGGTCCGAACGCGGTCCTGAGCCGGATCCTCATCTCCGTCCGGATCGGTCTCCCCGTTCTCCCCATCGTCCGTTTCAGTGGGCGACGGTGAGGGGCTCGCCGACACCGTGCGCCCAGCATCCGTCTGCGTCACGAGGCCGGCGCAGCCCGCGGTGGCGAGCACGACCGCGATGCTCAGCGTCGCTGTGGCGACGACCCTGCGTGACAGCGCCATGGTGCGCCTCCTGACGGCCGCGTGTGCGGCTCACGTCAATGATGAGCGTGCTCGGGCGCGCTGGATACCCCGGTCGATGCGAGCGGACTCAGGAGGCGGATGCGTCCGGCGTGTCGACGGCGCCGCCGAATCGACGATTGCGACCGAGGTACGTGTCGATGCCGTGCCACAGGTCCTGCCGCGAGAAGTCCGGCCACAGTGTGTCGAGGAAGACGAACTCCGCGTACGCCGACTCCCACAGCAGGAAGTTCGACGTGCGCTGCTCGCCGCTCGAGCGCAGGAAGAGGTCGACATCGGGCATGTCCGGGCGATAGAGCCGTCGCTGGATGAGCTTCTCCGACACGGCTGACGGCTTGATCCGGCCCGCCGCGACGTCGTCGGCGATGGAGCGCATCGCGTCGACGAGCTCGATGCGGCCCCCGTAGTTGACGCACATCGTGAGGGTCAGGACGTCGTTGCCCGCGGTGAGCCGCTCCGCGAACTGCAGCTCTTTGATGACGCTCGACCACAGCCGCGGCTTGCGCCCTGCCCACTGGATCCGCACGCCCCATTCGTTGAGCTGGTCGCGGCGACGGTGCAGGACGTCGCGGTTGTACCCCATCAGGAAGCGGACCTCTTCGGGCGAGCGCGACCAGTTCTCCGTGGAGAATGCGTACACCGACAGGTGCTTGACGCCGGCCTGGATCGCGCCGGCGACGACATCGAGGAGGGCGGCCTCGCCGGCCTTATGCCCCTCGATGCGCGTGAGACCCCGGCGGTTCGCCCAGCGGCCGTTGCCGTCCATCACGATCGCCACGTGGTTCGGCACCGCCCCTCGCGGGTACGTGGGAGGGTGAACACCGGTCCAGTCCAGCGGGCGATACGGCACCGCGTCGCGATGCGTGTAGGGCTTCGGGGTCACCGGTCGCCTTCCTGCGGGGCTGAGACGTGCGAGAGCGAACGGATGCCGCGCTCCAGGTGCCATTGAGCGTAGGCCGCGATGAGCCCCGACGCGGCCGCCGTCGAGCCGGCGGATGCGGCATCCACGATTTCCCACTCCCCCGCCATGAGCGATTGGAGCAGTGACACGGTTGCGGCATCCACGCGAGCGGCACCCGTCGGAGCGCAGTCGCGGCAGATGATCCCGCCCTGCTGTGCGACGAATGTGTCGTGCGGGCCGCTGCGCCCGCAGCGGGCGCACTCGCCGAGTCCGGGCGCCCATCCAGAGAGCGCCATGGCGCGGAGGAGGTAGGAGTCCAGCACGCTGCGCGAGGCGTGCTCGCCGCGCGACAGAGCGCGGAGACCGCCGACGAGGAGCAGGTACTGCTGAGGCGTCGCCTCTGCCTCGTTCAGCCGGTCCGCCGCCTCGACCATCGCGTGGGCGGAGGTGTAGCGGTCGTAGTGCGCGACGATCTCGGCGCCGTACGAGCCGAGGGACTCGGCCTGCTGAACGATGTCGAGCGACCGGCCCTGGTACAGCTGGACGTCGGCGACCATGAACGGCTCGAGACGCGCGCCGAAGCGCGACGACGTGCGGCGGACCCCCTTCGCGACCGCGCGCAGCTTGCCATGGCGGCGGCTGAGCATCGTCACGATCCTGTCGGCTTCCCCCAGCTTGTGGGTACGCAGGACCACGACTTCATCGCGGTAGGTGGGCACCCGTCAATTATGGATGCGGTCTCCCCGACTCGGGCGCTGACGCCCCGCGCGCTGTCAGGCGAGGGCCGCGGCGACCTCGGTGAGATCGGGCAGAGCCCGGTCGATGGTCGCCATCGTGGCGGTGAGCGACATCCGGAAGTGGCGCGGCTCGTCGAAGAGCGTGCCGGGCATCACATAGACCCCGCGCGCAGCGAGGGCGTCGCAGAAGGCGGCCGCGTCGCCGCCCGGCGCTTCGCCCCACAGGTAGAAGGTGCCCTCGGGGCGGGTGACACGCACGCCCGCATCGGTGAGCGCGCCGAACAGCCGATCGCGCTTCCGGGCGAGTTCGGCCATGTCGAGCGACACGGACTCGAGCGCCGGCACCGAGTACTGCATGACGGCGTCGGGGAATCCCCATCCGATCGCGAGACCCACGGGCATGAGCGCGGCACGCAGTTCGTCCCGTTCGGTCGGCGGAATGAGCGGCGACAGGGCGAGGTACCCGAGACGCTGCCCCGGTGCGAGCAGCACCTTGCCGTAGCTGTAGTCGATGACCGTCCACGGGTACGAGCCGGCGGGGCTCGCGAAGTCCATGCCGTCGAAGCGGATGCGCCGATACGGCTCGTCCGATACGAGCCAGATGCGGCGACCGTGCGTGCGCGAGGCCTGTTCGAGCACGTCCGCGAGCGCCTGCCAGGTTTCCTGCGAATAGACGCGTCCGGTCGGGTTGGCCGGCGAGTTGACGACGACGAGCCGCGTGCGCGGGCCGATCGCGCGAGAGATCGCGTCGATGTCGAGATCGAACGTCTCGGGATCGAGCGCGGCCCGGACGGGGCGGAGGTTCGCGGCGTGGAGCATGGGCTCGTAGCAGAACCATCCGGGCACGGGGATGACCACCTCGTCGCCCGCGTCCGCCAGCAGCGCGAACGCCAGCGAGAGCGCGCCGAAGGCGCCTTGGGTCATCGCTATGTCGTCGGGTTCGAAGTCGAGGTCGAGTTCGATGCGAAGGCCTGCCGCGATCGTCTCCTGCGCAACCCTCTCGCTCGACTTGTAGGCGAACCAGTCCACCGACCGTGGCTCGACCTGCGCCTGAATCGCCGCCGTCAGTCCCGGAAGGGCCAGCTCGTGCGGGTTGCCGAACGTGAAATCGAGGGCGTCGGTGTCGTCGGCCGTCGCCTGGATGCGTGCGAAGAACGCCGTGACGACGTCGACCGACGCCTTCGCCCGTGCCGCGCGATCGGACATCGCCATCGCCATCGCCTCTCCCCAGTGCTGCGAGCCCCTCCGCAAGGATCCCAACGGACGGGGCGTCGGTCAACCCCGGATCACATAATGTATAGTGTTCACTATGTCTGGCACACAGATTCTCGACACCCTCCTCGCCCTCTCGCAGGTGCTCGAGGCCGATCAGGCGCGCGAACTCGAGCGGCGCGGACTCACTCAGCCCCGCACCCATCTGCTGTGGGTGCTGTACCACGGCGGGCCGGTGACACAGGCTCAGCTGGCCGAGGCGATCGGCGTCACGCCGCGCCACGTCACGACGCTCGTCGACGCGCTGGAGGCGACGGGCTTCGCACGTCGGGAGCCGCATCCGTCCGATCGCCGGGCCGTGCTGGTGCACCTGACCGAACGCGGACTCTCGATCATGGAGACGATGGATGCCGAGCACGAGTCGCTCGGCAGCGACCTGGTTGCGGGGCTGGACGACGAGACCGTGCGCGTCACGGCCGACGCGCTGCAGCATGTCCTGACGACGCTGCAGCGCCTCGTCGCCGAGCATGCGGCGCGACAGGACGAGCGAGTGGTGCACGCATGAGCACCCCGACCACGACCCCGACGCCGCGACCGATGCCCGCGTCGTTGGGGCAGCGCCTACGACGTCTCGCTGCACTCGCGTGGCGCGCGGAGATCGGGATCTGGCAGAGCCTCTACCGCTGGATCTTCCGCCGCCCGCGCGTTCCCGCCGGGGCCACCGGGTTCGCTTACCACTCCCCCGTGTTCACGATCCTCATGATCTTCATCGTGCTGTCTGCGGTGGAGATCCCCATCATCGATCTCATCGTCCACCCGTGGCCGTGGGTGCGCATCCCGCTCCTGATCCTCGGGATCTGGGGGCTCACCTGGATGATCGGCCTCGCGCTGAGCTACCTCACGCGTCCCCATGCCGTCGGTCCGGACGGCATCCGTGCGCGCGTGGGCGCGGACGTCGATGTCGACCTGCCGTGGGAGGCGGTGGCGTCGGTCGAGCGGTCGCGCGACGTCGCCGAGAAGGCGCCGAAGCTGCGCGACGAGGAGCACGGGCGCACGCTGTCCCTGCGCATGGCGAACGAGACCAACATCCTCATCGTGCTCGAGAAGCCGGTGCGCACGAGGTTGTCGGGCAACGCGGTCGAGATCGATGCGGTGCGGCTCTGGACCGACGACGTCGACGGCTTCCTGCAGGCGGTCCGCACCCACATCCCCTGAGTTCGACGCCCGCTCATCGGATCAGGCGTCCTCGCCGCGTGGTCAGCGCGCGGCACGGCGGGCTGCCTCCCGCGCCGTCGCGAGCGCCGTGAGCTCGGCGTCGACCTCGTCGAGGATCTCGTTGTGCGCAACTGCCGCGATGCCGTCTCGTAGCCGCCCGGCCACGCGGGCGGCTCGTCGCCGGGCGCCCGCCCGCACCGCGAACCCCGACACGAGTGCGAGCAGGAGGCCGAGCGCCGCACCCGCCACGAGCAGCAGGGTCGGCCAGGGCACGTCGAACTCGCCCACCGTCAGCGTCGGCACGAGGCCCTCCGTCGGCATGCGGAGATAGTCCAGGAGGGCGAGCAGCCCGAGCCAGGAGCCCCCGGCGATGGCGACGGCGAGCAGCAGCCACTGCATCACGTTCGCCACACCCCACCAGCGCGAGCTGCGCACTTTGACTGTCCGCACGATCGCGCGGTCGACGGAGTCGACGATGCCGGCCGAGGCCGCGACCGCGCGTGCGTTGACGCGTTCCTGCGCGCCGCCGGGGAGCGCCGCGGCGGCGGCGGCGACGTAGGTGCGGGTGGCGGTCGCGACCTGCGCCCGAACGGCCGGGGATGCCGTCGGAAGCGACGAGCGGATGAGCTCCGACTCCGCAGGCGCGTCCACCTCGCGCCGGCGCTCGGGCGGGCGAAGCCCCAGTGTGCGCAGCGGGTCGGCGCGCAGCGCTCGCACCCAGCGTGTCGGTGGCCACCCGGTGCGGGCGAACCCGTCGCGCAGGCTCGAGTCGCGCACCGCGTCGACGACGAGAGGAATACCGGCCGCGTGCTCGAGCGCGTCGACGAGGCTGCGGCGGGCGTCGGCGAGTGCGCGTGCGTCCGGCGCCGTGCCGGGAAGGGCGGCGAGGAGCTCGGCCGCCGCGTGACGCACATCGGCCGTGAGACGCGCGGTCGCAGCCTCCCGCCGGTCGACGGCGCGCGCGATGAGGGCTTCGAGCTGGGGCATCCCTTCGCCGCTGCGCGCGGACGTGCCGAGGATGCGCGCTCGGAGTCCATCGGCCTGCACGAGGCGCGTCAGGTCCGCCAGGCACGCAGCAGCGTCTTCGTGGGTCAGGCGGTCGAGCTGGTTGAGCACGACGACCACCGAGTCCTCGTGACCGGCGAGGGGAATGAGGTAGCGGGAGTGAAGGACGGCGTCGGCGTACTTCTGCGGGTTCGTGACCCACACCAGCAGGTCGGCCCGCTCGGTCACGTGGTCGGCGCGCACCCTGTGCTCGGTGACCACGGAGTCGTGGTCGGGCAGGTCCAGCAAGACGAGGCCCTCGGGGTGCCTCGCTGAGACGTCGAGTTCGTGACGCTCCTTCACGCCGAGCCAGTCAAGGAGGGCAGCCGAGCCGGCTGCGATGTCGGAGGACTCGGCGATGGCGGCAACGGGGAATGCCGTCGTGGGGCGCTGCTGGCTCGTGCGGGCGAGGTCCGCTCCGGTGAGGAGATTGAACAACGTGGACTTGCCCGTGCCGGTCGCCCCTGCCAGTGCGACGACCGTGTGCTCTGCCGACAGCTGCGAACGCTCCCCCGCGCGTTGCAGGGCCAGCCGCGCAGCGGCGATCACCTCGTCCGCGATCCGTCCCTCCGCGGCATCGGCCGCGACACGCAGATCCTCGGCGCGCTGGGAGAGTGTCGTCCGCGCCATCAGCCCTGCCTGCCCAGCAGCCGCTGCCAGAATCCGGGCTTCCTCGGCTCCTCCGTGGGGCCTGACGTCGTCGGTGCACCGGATGCCTCGGCGCTGACGCCTCGCGCGGCGATGTCGACGGCACGAAGGTGCGCGCCACGGAGCGCGGGTACCGGACTCGCGGCGCGTGGGGCGCTCACCACCCGCGCGCGGCGTTCGTCGGCGGATGCGCGCGTCAGCTCCTCAGCGGCATCCCGCAGCTCGTCGCCTGCCGACTCCGAGACGGCGAGAGCAGTGACCGCCGTGAGAGCGATGGAGGCATCGGCCTCGAGAAGAGACCCCAGGCGCCGACTGAGTCGCTCGGATGCCTCGGCCGTGAGCCTGCGGACGGCGTCGTCGCCGAACACGGCTTCGAGCACCTTCTGCGCGAGCAGCGCCGTGCCCCCGGCGACGCCGACCTCGATGCCGGTGAGGCCTCCCGTGCTGCCGAAGACGACCAGCATGAGCGCCACGCCCAGACCGTTGACGCCGAAGCTCAGTCCCCTGGCCAGGCCGCGGCGGTCCGCTCCCTGCTCCTGCACGATGGCGAGCACGTCGCCCTGCCATGCGCGGATCTGCTCGGCGATCGCCGATCTGAGGTCGGCCGTGCTGACGCCCGTCACGCCCGCCGTCGCTCCGGCGTCGACGAGGATCCCCGCGCCGGCCGGGTCGCTGCGCCAGGCGGAGCGCACCCGTTCACGCGCCGTCTCCATCGCATCGATCGTGATGGCCTCGAGTCCACTGGCGATCGCGAGCTCGACCGGCTTCGCATCGGGTTCGCCGCCGCGCAGGAACGAGACGACGGCGTCGCGGGCGCGGCTCACGCCGCGTTCTATCGAGCGCATGAAGGTGCTTGCGCCGACGAAATCCTGCCATCGCGTGAGCACCTCGCCGCGGAGCATCGCGCCGTCCGTGGTGGCCGTCGCGATCTGCGACGACGCGTCGGCGTACGCACCCTCGACGATCTGGCGAAGGCGGGCGGCTGAGGCCGCCTGCCCGTCGGCTGCTGCGGCGACACCTTGCACGGCCTCAGCGAGATCGGCCAGGACCCCGTCGCGCGTGGCGAGCGCCACATCATCACGGGCGTCCGCGCTTCCGCCCAGGTCGGTGAGCCACCCGGAGATGTCGGCGACGGCTGCGTCGGGGAGCAGCCCGTCGGGATCGAGCCGGGCCTCGGGGACGACGAAGAGCGGCGCGTCGCCGAGGTCGTGCTCGAGCATCATGCGGCGGAGGTCCGCCACGACGGCTTCACCGCCCGCGTCGACGCGGTCCAGGACGAGGGCCAGCTGGGCATGGCGCCCTGCGGCTGCGCGCAACAGCTCCCACGGGACGGCGTCGGCGTAGCGCGCACCCGTCGTGACGAACAGCCACAGGTCCGCGGCCGCCAGCAGCTGTGCGGCGAGCTCTCGGTTGGCCACCTCCACGGAGTCGATGTCGGGGGCGTCGAGAAGCGCGAGCCCCGGCGGCATCCCGGCGAACGGAGCGAGGCGGAGCGCCCGCACACCGGACGCGGCGGTGCCGTCACGCTCGGCGACGGATGATCCTCCCGAGGCGACGGTCGTCGTGTGCACCCGCGTCAAGGTCGGGAGGATCCGCTCGGGCGCGAACCACGGTGCGTCAGCGGGGTGATGCACGAGGACGGGCGAACGGGTGGTCGGCCGGAGAACGCCCGGGGTCGTCAGAGCCGCACCCAGGACGGAATTGACGAGCGTGGACTTGCCGGCGCCCGTCGATCCGCCGACGACGACGAGAAGCGGGGCTCCGTCCGACCGCAGCCGCGGCAGGAGGTAGTCATCGATCTGCGCGAGGATGTCGTGCCGGCGCGCTCGCGCCTCCGCGACGCCGGTTCCCTCCAGCGGCAGCGTGGCAGCGGTGAGCCGGCCGCGCACGACGTCGACCGCACTGATGAGGCGGCCACGGGCGTGGGCCGCGGCATCCCTGCTCCCGTCGTCGCCGTCCGGCATGTCCCCATCCTGCACCACGTGTCCCTTTGCATACCCGGCATGCTCGCGCGAGGCGCGCGGCATGTTGCGGCTCCGGACGCGACAATGGAGGGGTGAACGAGCCTGTCTTCGTGATCCCCCTGTGGGCGGACCTCATCGCCGTCGGGCTCGGCGGCATCCAAGGCGCCCTGTTCGCATCCGGGTTCCGCGGTCAGCGGCGACTCGACATGCTCGGGGTCGCCATCATCGGCATCGTGGTCGGCATGGGCGGCGGTCTCATCCGCGACCTGCTGCTGAACGTCACGCCCACCACGCTCCAGAGCAACTGGTACCTGCTGACCGCGGCCGGCGCGGCACTGTTCGGGATGCTGCTCGCCGGCCTGTTCCAGCGGCTCAACGCGGTCATCGTCGGCCTCGACGCGCTGGTGATCGGTCTCTTCGGCGCGTTCGGCACCAGCAAGGCCCTCGCGCTCGGGCTGCCCCTCGTCCCGGCGGTGTTCGTCGGGGTCTGCGCCGCGGTCGGCGGCGGCATCCTTCGCGACATGATCATGGGGCTGCCCGTCGCGATCATGCACGTCGGCTCCCTCTACGCGGTGGCCGCGGGGGCCGGATGCCTCGTCCTGGCGATCTCGCACGAGCTCGGCGCGAACCTCGTGGTCGCCGCCGTGATCGGGATCGTGGTGACCACGGTGATCCGCCTGCTTGCGGTGATCTTCGACATCTCTCTGCCGGAACAGCGCGCGCTGTATCGGCGCAAGGTCGCCGTCGAGACGTCGGCGATCCCGATCGTCAAGCCCTGAGCGGGCT
The DNA here is from genome assembly GCF_010634885.1 of Microbacterium sp. B35-04. Taxonomy (NCBI): domain Bacteria; kingdom Bacillati; phylum Actinomycetota; class Actinomycetes; order Micrococcales; family Microbacteriaceae; genus Microbacterium; species Microbacterium sp. B35-04. The sequence goes on from NZ_MWLP01000006.1 coordinate 9,225, forward strand.
CAGCAGCCCTGCAGTGCCGGCATCCGACACCGGCCGAACGCACACCGACGGGCGCACGCGGGGATCACCCGCGCACACCCGTCGACGGTTCGCGCTCAGACGGCCGCGAGGGCCCCGGAGCGCTGCCGCGTGCGGATGGCGCGGTTCACGCCCGACACGATCGCTTTGAGCGATGCGGTCGAGATGTCCGAGTCGATGCCGACGCCCCACAGGCGCTCACCATCGACCTGCAGTTCGATGTACGCCGCAGCCTGGGCGTCGCCACCGGCGCTGAGGGCGTGCTCGACGTAGTCGTAGAGCGTCACGTCGAATCCCTGTGCGCGGATGATCTCGAGGAACGCCGCGACCGGGCCGTTGCCCCGGCCGGATGCCTCGAACCGGTCGTCGCCGTCACGCAGCGTGATGTCGAGCGCGACGTCACCCGACAGGTCGCTGCGGGTGCTCGTCGCCAGCAGCTCGAAGCGACCCCAGCGCTCATCCGCGACCTCGGCCGGCAGGTACTCGTCGGTGAAGATCTTCCAGATCTGGTCGCTGGTGACCTCGCCGCCTTCGGCATCCGTCTTGGCCTGCACAACACCCGAGAAGTCGATCTGCAGCTTGCGGGGCAGGTCGAGCGAGTGGTCGGTCTTGAGCAGGTACGCGACCCCGCCCTTGCCCGACTGCGAGTTGACGCGGATGACGGCCTCGTAGGAGCGGCCGAGGTCCTTGGGGTCGATGGGCAGGTACGGCACGGCCCAGTCGATCTCGTCGACCGTGACGCCGGCCGCGGCGGCCCGGGCCTCCATGGCCTCGAAGCCCTTCTTGATCGCATCCTGGTGCGATCCGCTGAATGCGGTGAACACCAGGTCGCCGGCCCAGGGGCTGCGCTCGTGGACGGGCAGCTGGTTGCAGTACTCGACCGTGCGCTTGACCTGGTCGATGTCGCTGAAGTCGATCTGCGGATCGATGCCCTGCGTCAGCAGGTTGATGCCGAGCGCGACGAGGTCGACGTTGCCGGTCCGCTCGCCGTTGCCGAAGAGGCACCCCTCGATCCGGTCGGCGCCGGCCATGTAGCCGAGCTCGGCTGCGGCGATCGCGGTGCCGCGGTCGTTGTGGGGGTGCAGCGAGAGAATCACGTTCTCGCGATGCGCGAGGCGACGGCTCATCCACTCGATCGAGTCGGCGTAGACGTTGGGGGTCGCCATCTCGACGGTGGCGGGCAGGTTGATGATGACCTTGCGCTCGGGCGTTGGCTCGAAGATCTCGATCACCTGGTTGCACACGTCCACCGCGAACTCCAGCTCGGTGCCGGTGTAGCTCTCGGGCGAGTACTCGTAGAACACCCGGGTCTCGGGGATGCGCTTCTCGAACTCGCGGCACAGCCGCGCGCCCTCCAGGGCGATGTCGATGATGCCCTGCTCGTCCGTGCGGAAGACGACCTCGCGCTGCAGCACGCTGGTCGAGTTGTACAGGTGGACGATCGCCTGCTTGGCACCGACGATCGACTCGTACGTCCGCTCGATGAGGTGCGCGCGCGCCTGCGTCAGCACCTGGATCGTGACGTCGTCCGGGATGAGGTTCTCTTCGATGAGCTGCCGCACGAAGTCGAAGTCGGTCTGGCTCGCCGAGGGGAAGCCGACCTCGATCTCCTTGTAGCCCATGCGCACCAGAAGGTCGAACATGACCCGCTTGCGCTCGGGGCTCATCGGGTCGATGAGCGCCTGATTCCCGTCGCGCAGATCGACAGCACACCAGCGGGGGGCGGTCGTGATGCGCTGAGCCGGCCAGGTGCGGTCGGGCAGTTCGACGGTGATCTGCTCGTGGTACGGCAGATACTTGTGGACCGGCATGCCCGAGGGCTTCTGATTGTTCTTCATGATGGATTGCTTCTCTCGTCTGTCACGAGCCTCAACCCGATCGGGGTGGCTCGATGCCTGATGATGCGGGCCAGGCGAAAGCTCCGCGACGAGGAAGGCCCTAGAACGAGGTCTCGTCGCGGCGGCTAAGAAGGAGAAGCCGGCCGAAGCGCATGGCACCAGGCTACACCCGGTTCCGCGCGCAGCGCGAACCGCTGGAACGCGGATGCCGCGGCATCCGCCTCTGAGACGATCGAGGCCGTTGCGACACCATGAGGGTATGAGAGGTCTGCGCCGTCTGCTCGGCATCGCCGCCATCGCCGTGTTCGTCCCCCTCGTCGTCGCATCCTGCGCGAGCGAGAATCCGGGCAGCACGCCCGCGTCGCCGCCACTGGGCACCGTCACCCCCGTTCCGCCGGCGGGCGAGGTGTCTGCCATCGGCACCGTGCTGGATGCGTCGGGCGATGCCGAGCTCTGCCTGGGGCCGGTGGCGGAGTCGTACCCTCCGCAGTGCACCGGGATCCCGCTCGACGGCTGGACGTGGGACGGCGTCGAGGGCGCGGAGTCGTCGGACGAGGTGACCTGGGGCGCGTACGCGGTCCGCGGCACGTACGACGGCACGACGTTCACCGTCACCGAGGACCCGATCCTGCTCGCGCTGTACGACCCGATCCGGCCCGAGGATCCGACGGGCGGCAAACCGGGGGCCGGCGACGAGTCCGAGCTCGCCGCGATCCAGGAGGAGCTTCCCGATCGCCTCGGCGACGCCTACCTGAGTTCGTACCCGCAGGACGGGTGGCTCTGGGTCGACGTCGTCTGGGACGACGGCAGCTGGCAGGATGCCGCGGACGCGGAGTACGGCGAAGAAACGGTCATCATCCGGTCGGCGATCACGCCGACCGGCGGCTGAGCCGCAGCGCCCGCGGACGCAGCGTCAGAAGCCGAGGCGGCCCAGCTGCTTCGGGTCGCGCTGCCATTCCTTCGCGACGCGAACGTGCAGCTTCAGGAAGACCTTCGTTCCCACCAGCGGCTCGATCTGCGCGCGAGCACGCGCTCCGACGTCGCGCAGGCGTGAGCCCTTGTGGCCGATGATGATCGCCTTCTGACTGTCGCGCTCGACGATGAGGTTCGCATAGATGTCGGTCATCGACCCCGTGTCACGCTCGGAGATGTCCTCGATCGTGACGGCGATGGAGTGCGGCAGCTCATCCCGCACGCCCTCGAGCGCCGCCTCACGGATGATCTCGGCGATGCGGTCCTCGGTCGACTCGTCGGTGACGACGCCGTCCGGGTAGAGCGCCGGGCCCTTCGGCATGAGGACGAGCAGCTCGTCGGTCAGCACGTCGAGCTGATCACGGGTGAGGGCCGAGAGCGGAATGACGGCGGCCCAGTCCTCGCGCAGCTGGTCCACCTCGATCAGCCTCTCGGTGATCTCGTCGCGAGTCGCGGCATCCGTCTTGGTGACGATCGCGACCTTCTTCGCCCGGCCGTACCCGCTCAGCGACTCGGCGATGCGACGGTCGCCGGGACCGACCTTCTCTGTGGCCGGCACGCAGAAGCCGATCACGTCGACATCGCCCAGCACCTGCTCGACGAGGTCGTTGAGGCGCTGTCCGAGCAGGGTGCGAGGCTTGTGGAGGCCCGGCGTGTCGACGATCACCAGCTGACCGCCGGGGCGGTTCACGATGCCCCGGATGGCGCGCCGCGTCGTCTGCGGCTTGTCGCTGGTGATCGCCACCTTCTCGCCGACGAGGGCGTTCGTGAGCGTGGACTTGCCCACGTTCGGGCGGCCGACGAAGGTGACGAAGCCGGAACGCCCAGCGACGGACCCAGGTTCGGGGGTCGACCCCGGGACAGCGGCTGGCTCGACGGCCGGCGTGGCGTCGTTCTCGGTCATGGGGTGTCTTCCTTCTTGGGCAGGCGGATCTCGCCGGTGCGAGGACTCGTGATGCGGATCTCGCCGGTGCGGGGCCGGCCGGGAGGGTCGAGGGCCGGGTCGCCGCGTTCGACGAACACCGTGGAGATGCCGCGGCCGCGTCCACGGGATGCGCCGCCGGTGAGGACCAGGCCCGCATACTCGGCCGTCGCGCCCGGCTGGGGCACTCGACCGAGAGCCTTGCCGAGGAGGCCGCCGATCGAGTCGACGTCCTCGTCCTCCAGTTCGAGGCCGAACAGATCGCCGACCTCGTCGAGGCCGAGGCGCGCGCTCACGCGGTAGTGACCGGGCTCGAGCTCGGTGACCTCCTCGGCGCGTGGGTCGTACTCGTCCGAGATCTCGCCGACGAGCTCCTCGATGAGGTCTTCGAGCGTGACGAGCCCCGACACGCCGCCGTACTCGTCGACCACGAGGCAGACGTGCACCGCGTCGCGCTTCATCTGCTGCAGCAGCGTCTCGGCCTTCATCGACTCTGGAACGAACACGGCAGGTCGTGCGATGCGCTTGATCGGGGCATCCCGCCACCCCGTCTCGTCGCGGAAGCCGAACTGCACGAGGTCCTTGAGATACAGCACCCCGACCACGTCATCGGCGTCGTCGTCGACGATGGGCACGCGTGACACGCCCTTCTCGAGGAACACCTTCATCGCCTCCCGGGTCGACGTGGACGCGTCCACGGTCACCATGTCGGTGCGCGGCACCATGACGGCGCGCACGAAGGTGTCGGTGAAGTCGAACACCGAGTGGATGAGCTCACGGTCGTCCTGCTCGATGAGCTCGTTCTCCGCGGCTTCGTCGATGATGCTGAGCAGCTGCTCCTCGGACGCGAACGACGACCCGCGCGAACCACCCGGCGTGATGCGGGTGCCGAGGGCGACGAGGCCGTGCGCGAGTGGACCGAGGATGATCCTCACGCCGCGGATGACGGGCGCCGCGCCCCGCAGCAGGGCCTTGGCATGCAGTCGGCCCAGGGTGCGCGGGCTCGCGCCCACGACGACGTACGACACGCCCGTCATCAGCACCGCGGCGGCGAGCATCGCCCACCAGATGTTGTTGAAGAGGTCGGTGAACGCGACCGTCACGAGCACGGCCGCGGTGGTCTCTGCGAGGACGCGGATGAAGATCACCGCGTTGGCGTGGGCGTCGGGATCGGCCGCGATCCTGCGCAGCGCCTCCGCGTTGCGGTCACCCGCGCCGAGCTCGGCGAGGTCTGCGCGCGAGGTCACGCTGAGCGCGGCGTCGATCGCGACCATCAGGGCGCCGAACGCGAGCAGCAGCGCCGCCGCGATCAGGAGGAGCGCAGCGGTCATGTGCGGGGTCGTCGACGCTCGGATGCCTGGAACGAGGTGATGAGCTCGCGCTGCAGTCCGAACATCTCCCGCTCCTCCTCGGGCTCGGCATGGTCGAAGCCGAGGAGGTGGAGGAGGCCGTGCGTGGTGAGGAGGATCAGCTCGTCGAGCGTCGAGTGCTTGGCCGCCACGGCCTGCGTCTCAGCGACCTGGGGGCACAGCACGATGTCACCGAGCAGCCCGGGCGGCGTGGGTGCGTCCTCGGTGCCCGGACGAAGCTCGTCCATCGGGAAGCTCAGCACGTCGGTCGGGCCCGGCTCGTCCATCCACTGCACGTGGAGTGCCTCCATCGCCCCCTCGTCGACGAGCAGGATCGCGACGTCGGCGTCGGGGCTCACATGGAGCTCGGCGAAGTTGTGCTCCATGAGCCGCAGCAGGACGGTCTCGTCGACGGCGATACCGGATTCGTTGCCGATCTCGATGGTCATGAGCGTCCTCGCTTCGGAAGGTGGTCACGGGGTCCGCTGCTGCGGGGCGCGGCGGCACGTCGCTCCGCGCGGTTCGCGAACTCGGCGGCCTCGTCCCGCTCGCGGCGAGCGGCGAGGCGGTGCTCGTCGTACACGCTGTAGGCGTCGACGATCCGCCCCACGAGCGTGTGGCGGACCACGTCGTCGCTGGTCAGGTAGGCGAAGTGGATGTCGTCGATGTTGTCCAGCACCCGGGTCACCAGGCGGAGACCCGACGCACCCTGGGGCAGGTCGACCTGCGTGATGTCGCCGGTGACGACCATGCGGGTGCCGAAGCCCAGCCGAGTGAGGAACATCTTCATCTGCTCGGGCGTGGTGTTCTGCGCCTCGTCGAGCACGACGAAGGAGTCGTTCAGCGTGCGACCGCGCATGTACGCCAGCGGTGCGACCTCGATGGTGCCGGTGGCCATGAGCTTGGGCACGAGCTCGGGGTCCATCATCTCGTTGAGCGCGTCGTAGAGCGGCCGCAGATACGGGTCGATCTTGTCGGTGAGCGTGCCGGGCAGGAACCCCAGCCGCTCCCCCGCCTCGACGGCGGGCCGGGTCAGGATGATGCGACTGACCTCCTTGCGCTGGAGTGCCTGCACGGCCTTCGCCATCGCCAGGTAGGTCTTGCCGGTGCCGGCGGGACCTATGCCGAACACGATGGTGCTCTCCTCGATCGCGTCGACGTACGCCTTCTGCCCGAGGGTCTTGGGGCGGATGACGCGACCGCGTGACGACAGGATCGCCTCGCCCAGCACCTCCGACGGCCTCGGCCCGCCTTCCGTGCGGAGGATGCGGTTCGACGAGGCGACGTCCTCCTCGCCGAGCGCGTGCCCGGCCTTCGTCATTGCGAGCAGCTCGTCGACGAGCGTCCGTGCCGCTGCGACGGCGCCGCGCTCACCGGTGAGCGTGATCTCGTTGCCGCGCACGTGCACATCGACACCGGGGTGCTCCCGTTCGACGACCCGCAGCAGACGATCCTGGGGACCGAGCAGCTGTACCATCGCGACGCCGTCCGCGTAGATGCGCTCGATCGTGCTGCCGTCGTCGCTCACGGATTCATGACCGTCTTGATCAGGCACCGACACTCTTCTCTTCGAGGCCTCCCGCGAGCACATGGGCGTGCACGTGGAAGACGGTCTGGCCCGCGTTCGGGCCGGTGTTGAACACGAGGCGGAAGTCTCCGTCGGACTGCTCCGCCGCGAGGGTGTTCGCCAGGCCGACCAGTTCGGCCATCAGCTCGGGATCACCGGCCGCGAGCTCGACGACGTTCCGGTACTCCTCGGTCTTGGGGATCACCAGCAGGTGCAGTGGCGCCTGCGGGGCGATGTCGCGGATCGCGAAGGCGTTCTCGGTCTCCGCGATGATCTCGGACGGGATCTCTCCGTTGCGGATGCGCGTGAAGATCGACGGCTCGCTCATGCCGCAAGTCTACCGACGGGGCCCTTCGACTGGCTCAGGGACCGGGGTGACGGGCTCAGGTACCGGGGTCGAGCCGTCGAACCGCTCACCAGCGGCCGAGGGCGGTGCTGACGACCGCGAGGGCCGCAGGGCCGGCGGTCGATGTGCGCAGCACGGTGTCGCCGAGACGCACGAGCCGCGCGCCGGCGGCGGCGAGAGCGTCGAGCTCTTCGGGCGCGATGCCGCCTTCTGGTCCGACGACCAGCACGACATCGCGGTCGTCTCCGTGCTCGACCGCGAGGGCGCTGAGCCGCTCGGTCGCCGTGGGTTCGAGGATGAGGAGACGGGATGCCGCCGCCCGCTGCACGAGCCCGGCCGTCGACGTCAGCTCCGCCACGCCCGGCACCCAGGGGCGGTGGGCCTGCTTCGCCGCCTCGCGCACGATGGTCGTCCACCGCGTCCGGCCCTTCACCGCCTTCGCGGCGTCCCACCGCGAGACGCTGCGTGACGCCTGCCACGGCACGATCTCATCGACGCCGAGCTCCGTCGCCGCCTGGACCGCCAGTTCGTCGCGATCGCCCTTGGCGAGTGCCTGCACGAGCACGACGCGCGGGCTCGGCTGCGGGGCATCCGTCCGCGCGGTGATCCTCACCACGACCTCGCGAGGTGCGACCGACTCCACCACGCCGGTGAGCCAGGCGCCCCGGCCGTCGCCGACGGTCACCTCCTCGCCGGCGCGGACCCGCCGCACGCTCGAGGCGTGGTGCGCCTCCGAGCCCTGGAGGATCACCGCATCGCCCGGCGCGGCGGTGGCCGGCTCGTCGAGGAGGAAGTGCAGGGCCACCGGTCAGGCGTTCCGGAACCGGTCGCGCAGCTTGGCGAACAGACCCTGGTGAAACTCCGAGAGCCGCGGGGCCGGTGCCTTGGTCCGCTTGGCGAACTCCTCGATGAGGGCACGCTCCTTGTGGTCGAGCCGCGTCGGCGTCACGACGTGCACGCCGACGCGGAGGTCGCCGCGCTGGGATCCGCGCAGCGGCGTGATGCCGCGGCCCTTGATCGTCAGGATGTCGCCCGCCTGCACGCCCGGGCGCACCTCGAGGTCGACCGGGCCGTCGAGCGACTCGATCGTCGTCGTCGTTCCGAGGATCGCGTCGGGCATCGACACCTCGAGCGTCGCCAGCAGGTCGTCGCCGTCGCGGCTGAACACCTCGTGCGGCGAGACGGTGACCTCGATGTAGAGGTCGCCGTTGGGGCCGCCGGCGGGGCCGACCTCACCCGAGCCGGGAAGCTGCAGCCGCAGTCCGGTCTCGACGCCGGCGGGGATGTCGAGCGACACGGTGCGGCGTGCGCGCACGCGGCCCTGGCCCTGGCAGGTCGCGCAGGGGTAGGGAATCGTGGTGCCGTAGCCCTGGCAGACGTTGCACGGCTGCGTCGTGACGACGTTGCCGAGGAGGCTCCGCACCTGACGCTGCACGTTGCCGGTGCCGTGGCAGATGTCGCAGGTCACGGGGCTGGTCCCGGGCTGGCAGCACGAGCCCTGACAGGTCTCGCAGAGCACCGCGGTGTCGACGTCGATGTCCCGGTGCGTGCCGAACACCACGTCGCCGAGCTCGAGCGTCACGCGCACCAGGGCGTCCTGCCCGCGCTCCCGCCGCGACCGGGGACGGCCGCCGCGGCCGCCGCCGGCCGAACCGAAGAAGGTCTCGAAGATGTCGTTGAAGCCGCCGAAGCCGCCGGCGCCGCCGAACGGCGAGTCGTTGCCGCCCATGTCGTACCGTGCCCGCTGATCCGGATCACTCAGCACGTCGTAGGCGTGCGTCACGAGCTTGAATCGCTCGGAAGCGTCTTCTCCGGGGTTCACGTCCGGGTGCAGCTGCCGGGCGAGCTTGCGGTACGCCTTCTTGATCTCGTCGGTGGTGGCGTCGCGTGAGACGCCGAGGACCTCGTAGTGGTCAGCCACTTTCGCCTTCCTGCCGCGGCGAGGCCGCGGAATCGATGATGCGCGTCCGCGTCAGCGGGAGTTGTCGTCCTGCTCGAGCATGCGCGTGAGGTAGCGCGCGACGGCACGGACCGTCGCGAGGTTGGTGGGGTAGTCCATGCGCGTCGGCCCGAGCACGCCGACGCGGGCGAGCGATCCGGTCGCGTCGTAGTCACTGGCGACGACGGATGCCTCGCCCAGGCCGAACGCCTCGTTCTCACGGCCGATGCTCGCGGCGAGGCCCTGCTCGTCGGCCACCATCTCTCCCATCAGTCGCAGGAGGGTCACCTGCTCCTCGATCGCCTCGAGGAGGGGGTAGATGCTGCCGCGGAAGTCGGATTCGCTGCGTGCGAGGTTGGCGCTGCCTGCCATCACCAGCTTGTCCTGGCGGAACTCCTCGAGCTCTTCGGCGACCGCGCGGATGATCTCGTCCGTCGCCTGCTCGTGCGCGGGCGCCTGGGCATCGGGCACCTCGAGCCGCTCCGCGATGCGCTGGAGCCCCTCGCGGACCGGCCGGCCGACCAGCAGCGTGCCGAGGCGGGCGCGGATGTGCGCGAGGTCGGTGTCGTCGAAGTCCTCGCCGACGAACGTCAGGCGCTGCGACACGCGGCCGGTGTCGGTGACGACGATCACCAGCATCCGTCCGCCGCCGAGCTGCACCAGCTCCACGTGGGTGACGTTGGCGCGTGCGAACGACGGGTACTGGACGATCGCGACCTGGCCGGTGAGTTGGGTCAGTGCCCGCACCGTGCGCACGAGCACGTCGTCGAGGTCGCCCGAGCCGTCCAGGAACGAGGCGATGGCCGAGCGCTGGGCCGAGGAGAGCGGGCGGATCTCGGCGAGGTGGTCCACGAAGACGCGGTAGCCCTTGTCGGTCGGGACGCGTCCCGAAGACGTGTGCGGCGCGACGATGAGCTCTTCGTCTTCGAGCAGCGCCATGTCGTTGCGGATGGTCGCGGCGGACACGCCGAACGCGTGCCGCTCGACGATCGTCTTGCTGCCGACCGGCTCACGCGTGTCGACGTAGTCCTGGACGATCGCCCGCAGCACCTGCAGACCTCGCTCGCTGACCATCCCGCCTCCTCACGCTGCTGTCGGCACCAGGGCGCCTGGCACTCGCATGACTCGAGTGCCAATTCTATCCGATGCCCCTGCCAGGATCGCCGAACGACGCCGTGTGCGGTGGGGGCGCGCCGCAGCGGATGGTGCCGTGCGGCAACGTGGTGTCGTCACTCGGTGAGCGCGCGGACGACGGCGTCGGCCAGCAGGCGTCCCCGCCGGGTCAGCACGACGTGTCCCCGCAGGGCAGTCGGGCCGTCGATGAGACCGTCCGCGATGAGCGCGGCGACCGCGTGCCGGCCTTCGCCCTGCAGTTCGGAGACGGGCAGCCCCTCACGGACCCGCGTGCGCAGCAGCACACTCTCGAGCGTGCGGGCCTCGGCATCCGGGCTCTCCCGTCCGGCGGCGGGCGACTCGCCCGCCGCGAGCCGCTGTGCGTACGCCGCGGGGTGCTTGACGTTCCAGAACCGCACTCCCCCGATGTGGCTGTGGGCTCCTGGACCGAAGCCCCACCAGTCCGAACCGAGCCAGTACGCGAGGTTGTGCCGCGAGCGGTGCCCGGTGTCTCGGGCCCAGTTCGACACCTCGTACCAGTCGAATCCGCCGCCTGCGAGCAGGTCGTCGGCGAGCTCGTACATGTCGGCCTGCAGGTCGTCGTCCGGGGCTGCGACTTCTCCGCGGCGGATCTGGCGGGCGAGCTTCGTACCGTCCTCGATGATGAGCGCGTAGGCCGAGATGTGGTCGGGCTCCAGGGCGATCGCGGCCTCGAGCGAGGCCCGCCAGTCGTCGATGGACTCGCCGGGGGCGCCGTAGATCAGGTCGACGCTCACGTCGAGGCCGGCATCGCGTGCCGCCGACACCGCGGTGCGGACGTTCTCGGGGTCGTGGGTGCGATCGAGTGCCGCGAGGACGTGCGGGACGGCCGACTGCATGCCGATCGAGAGCCGGGTGACACCGGATGCCGCGAGCTCGGCCGCGACGGCCGGTGAGACGGTGTCGGGATTGGCCTCGACCGTCACCTCTGCCCCCTCTACGACTCCGAAACTGTCGCGCACGCCGCCGAGCATGCGCGCGAGATCGCCCGGTGGCAGCAGCGTCGGCGTGCCGCCGCCGAAGAACACCGTCGTGGCCGGGCGATTGCCGCCCGCCCGCTCGAGCACCGCCGCCGCGAGGTCCACCTCGCGCAGGAGAGTGTCGGCGTACTGATCCTGGCGGGCGCCGCGCAGCTCCGACGAGGTGTAGGTGTTGAAGTCGCAGTAGCCGCAGCGCACGCGGCAGAACGGCACGTGCAGGTACACGCCGAAATCGGTCGAGGGATCGACGCGGGCGCCCGCCGGCAGCGAGCCGTCCGCGGGAACGGGCTCGCCGAGCGGAAGAGCCGCGCCCATCAGCGAGTCACGCGGGCGTCGTGTACAGCGGCGAGATGGCGCGCAGGTAGCGCGTGAACAGCTCCCGCCGACGGCGCTTGGTCAGCCCGGGCAGCACGCGGTAGAGCACCGCACGGGGTGCGTCGAAGGCGCGCACGGTGAACCACACCTCGTCGTTGTCGTACCAGTCGAGCATGAAGGACTCCTCGCCGCTGACGACCGAATCGCTCACCGTGCCGAGGGCGAAGCCGATGCGGCGCGGCTCCTCCACGGCGAAGATGACGCGCAGCTCGGCGTCGGCGCGCAGGCCCTTCACCCGGCCGTCGACCTTGATGGTCGTGCCGGCACTGACGTACGGCGTGCCGTCTGCGTCGAAACGCTGCTCAGCCTCGGTGCGGCTGGGAGCGACCGGGTTGCCCTCGGCGTCGAAGCTCACGCCGGAGTACATCGGGCCGGACGCGGGGCGCACGTCGGTGACGTCCAGCCCGGCGCCGCGTTGCGCCGTCCACGACAGCAGCGCCTCGCCGGCAGCGTGGAAACGGGCTTCGCCGCTGCCGATGCGCCACGACTGCTCGGCCGGGATGCTGCGCTCCGGCGGATAGTGCATGAGATCGGGCGCCTGCGTCGCCCCGACAGCGGCGTAGTCGACCGTGTCGTCCCGGAAGTTCCCTCGACGCATGACGACCAGCCTACTTGCCGTCCTTTTTCTCGGTGTCGCCCGACAGCGCGGCGATGAACGCCTCCTGGGGGACCTCCACGCGACCGACCATCTTCATGCGCTTCTTGCCCTCCTTCTGCTTCTCGAGAAGCTTGCGCTTGCGGCTGATGTCGCCGCCGTAACACTTGGCGAGGACGTCTTTGCGCATTGCCCGGATCGACTCGCGGGCGATGATGCGCGCCCCGATCGCGGCCTGGATCGGAACCTCGAACTGCTGTCGTGGGATGAGCTTCTTGAGCCGCTCGGTCATCAGCACGCCGTAGGCGTATGCCTTGTCGCGATGGACGATGGCGCTGAACGCATCCACCGGCTCGCCCTGCAGCAGGATGTCGACCTTCACGAGGTCGGCCTCCTGATCGCCGCTGGGCTCGTAGTCCAGCGAGGCGTACCCCGCGGTCTTCGACTTCAGATGGTCGAAGAAGTCGAAGACGATCTCGCCGAGGGGCATGCTGTAGCGGATCTCGACGCGGTCCTCGCCGAGGTACTCCATGCCGAGCAGCGTGCCTCGCCGGGACTGGCAGAGCTCCATGATCGTGCCGACATAGTCCTTGGGCGCGAGGATCGCGGCCTTGACCATCGGCTCCGTCACGCTGGCGATCTTGGTGCCGGAGGGGAACTCGCTGGGGTTCGTGACGGTGAAGCTCTTCCTGTCGTCGGTCACCACCTCGTAGGTCACCGACGGCGCGGTCGAGATGAGGTCGAGACCGAACTCGCGCTCGAGGCGCTCGGTCACGATCTCGAGATGAAGCAGGCCCAGGAAGCCGCAGCGGAACCCGAAGCCGAGAGCGACCGAAGTCTCGGGCTCGTAGTTGAGCGAGGCATCAGACAGCTTCAGCTTGTCGAGCGCCTCACGCAGCACCGGGTAGTCGCTGCCGTCGATGGGGTACAGACCCGAGAAGACCATCGGCTTCGGGTCGGTGTAGCCGGGCAGCGCGTCCTTCGACGGCTTGCCGGCGTTTGTGACGGTGTCACCGACCTTCGACTGGCGCACATCCTTCACGCCGGTGATGAGGTAGCCCACCTCGCCGACGCCCAGTCCCCGGGTCGGTGTCGGCTCGGGCGACGAGACCCCGATCTCGAGCAGTTCGTGGATCGCCCGTGTCGACATCATCTGGATACGCTCACGCGGGTTGAGGGTGCCGTCGACCATGCGGACATACGTGATGACGCCGCGGTAGGAGTCGTACACCGAGTCGAAGATCATGGCGCGGGAGGGCGCATCCGGATCACCCTTTGGCGCCGGGATCTGCGCGACGACGTGGTCGAGGAGGTCCTCGACGCCCATGCCGGTCTTGCCGCTGACCCGGAGCACGTCCTCGGGGCGCCCGCCGATCAGCCCGGCGAGCTCCTTCGCGTACTTCTCGGGATCGGCGGCGGGGAGATCGATCTTGTTGAGGACCGGGATGATCTGCAGGTCGTTCTCGAGGGCCAGGTACAGGTTCGCGAGCGTCTGGGCCTCGATGCCCTGAGCCGCGTCGACCAGCAGGATCGCGCCCTCGCACGCGGCGAGCGACCGCGAGACCTCGTACGTGAAGTCGACGTGCCCGGGCGTGTCGATCATGTTCAGCGCGAAGGTCTGGTCACCGGTCGTCCACGGCATCCGCACCGCCTGCGACTTGATCGTGATGCCTCGCTCGCGCTCGATGTCCATGCGGTCGAGGTACTGCGCGCGCATGTCGCGGTCGGAGACGACGCCGGTGATCTGCAGCATGCGGTCGGCCAACGTCGACTTGCCGTGGTCGATGTGGGCGATGATGCAGAAGTTGCGGATCAGCTCGGGCGGCGTGGCAGAGGGCTCGAGAGGCTTCAGGGCGCGGGGTGACATGTCCAGACGATTGTACGGGTGCGGGATGCCTCGCCCCTGCGAGTCGGCAGGTTCGGGGTGCGACGGCGGCGATTCCGCATCCCCCAGACGGCCGCGACCGTCACACGGGTGCGGGAAGACGGCTCAGCCCTTCGAGCAGTTGGGCGCGGTCACTCGCCACGCACACGCGGATCCAGCCCTCCCCTGAGGCGCCGAAGGCGCTCCCCGGCGCGACGGCGACGCCCTCTTCGTCGAGGAATCGCTCGCACCACGCCTTGACGTCGCCTCCCGAGACGTGCGAGACGTCGATCCACAGGTAGAACGCGCCGGTGGGGGTGAGGTAGCGGAGTCCACGCGCGGAGAGGACGGCGGTGGCGGCGGCCAGGTTCTCGCGGTAGTGCGCCGCGCTGCGCGCCACGGCGGCCTGGTCGCCGGTGAGCGCCTCCGCCGCCGCCCGTTGCGACGGCTCGTCGACGCAGCTGACGACGGACTCCTGCACCCGCAGCATCGTCTGGCGCCAGCCGGGCGGCGTCACCAGCCAGCCCACGCGGGCGCCGGTCATCGCGTAGGTCTTGGACAGCGAGAACACCGACAGCACGCGCCCGTCGGGATCGAGCGTCGCAGGGCTCACGTGAGGGGCTCCCCAGGTGAACCGCTCGTACACCTCGTCGCTGATGAGCCACAGGTCGTGCCGTCGGGCCAGGGCGAGGAGCTCGCCCAGAGTCGAGCGGTCGAAGGTGGAGCCGAGCGGGTTGGACGGTGTGTTCACGATCAGCGAGCGCGTGCGCGGCGTCACGAGGGAGTCGAGCTCCGCGAGATCCGGCTGGAAATCGCGCGCAGGGCGCAGCGGGTACGGCACGGGGACGGCTTGGAGCAGGTGGGCGTTCATGGTGAACGTCGTGTAGCCCGGGTCGGGAACGAGCACCTCGTCGCCGCGTGACAGCGTGAGCGCCATTGCGAGGTGCAGCGCCTGCGTGGCGCCGACCGTCACCCAGATCTGCTCGATGTCGACGTCCAGGCCGTTCTCGTGTGCCAGCTTCGCGCGGATCGCCTCCCGCAGCGCGGGCGTGCCGCCGTTGGGCGTGTAGCGGATCGCCCCTTCGCGCCACGCGTCGGCCGCGGCATCCCGGATCCGCGATGATGCGACCTCGCCCGGCTCGCCGACCGCCAGGATGATCGTTCCGGGCCGGCGCAGGGCACGCTCGAGGATGTGGCGCACACCCGAGCCCGGCATGTGCGCGATGTGCGGAGCGATCTCGGGCATGCCGCCATGCTAAGCGGCGCCCACAGCTAGCCTGTCGTCATGGTGGTGCAGGTCGTGCTCGTCCACGGCATCCGGACGTCCGCCACGATGTGGCGCGCCCAGGTCGAGTATCTGAACGCGCGCGGCACGCCGGTGACGGCCGTCGACCTGCCGGGCCACGGATCCCGGATGGCCGAGGACTTCACCCTCGAATCGGCCATGGCGACGATCGACGAGGCGGTGCGCGCCGCCGCCGAGCGCGGACCGGTCCTCCTCGTGGGGCACTCGATGGGCGGTCTGCTGTGCATCGAGTACGCGGGTGCAGAGGATCCGCCGCCCGTCACGGGCTTCGTCGCGGCATCCTGCACCGCGATACCGCGGGGTGTGGGACTCGCCGCCTATCGCGTGCTCACGCGCGGATTCGACTCACTGCCCGACCGGGGGATGTGGCTGACGAATCGCATGCTCGATCGCATCCTGCCCGATGAGACCCGCGCCGACTTCGGCGCCGGCGGCTACGCACTGGATGCGCAGGACATCGCGCTGCGCAGCCTCTCGGTGCTGGATCTGCTCGCCGCCCTTCACCGCATCGACGTGCCGCTATGGTTCGTCAACGGGCAGTACGACCAGCTCCGGGTGAACGAGAAGCTCTTCATGCGCATCGCGCAGCACGCCGAACTCGTCGTGGTCCCACGCACCACCCACCACGTCACCGTGATGCGCCCGCGGGCGTTCAACGTGCTGCTCGAGGTGGCGCTGGCGACCCTCGAGGCCTCAGACGGCTGACGTCGTGCGATTGCGATCGCGGACGCGGATCGCGTACGCCATGAAGCCGCCGATGATCGACAGGATGCCTCCCACGAGGAAGAGCAGCCAGAACCCGCCCACGAGCGCCACGAGCCCCGCGCCGAGGAGCGGCCCGATGAGCTGTCCCAGGCTCGCCGACACGTTCACGAACCCGAGATCCCGGGCATGGTCCTCCGCGCGCGGCAGCAGGTCGGTGCCGAGGGCGAGACTCACCGACATGTACGCCCCGTACCCGACGCCCAGCAGGGCGGCAGCGATCATCGCCGAGGTGAGCGAGGGAGCGACCACGAGGATGATCGAGGCGAGGCCCTGGATCACGGCGGGCCACACCACGAACGGCAGTCGACGTCCGGTGCGATCCGAGATCCGGCCCGACACGATGGACGACGCGACCACGAAGAGCGTGTAGACGAGGATCAGCAGCAGCAGCTCGTCCTCGGCGGTCGCGGCATCCCGATGCAGCCCGTAGAGCAGGAAGAAGAGCAGCAGACCCGTGCCCAGCGCGTTGCCGATGTTGACGGTGAGACGGCCCGCGAGCAGCCAGGCGAAGTCGCGGTCGCGGAGGGCGGCGAGGCGCTCTCGGATCGTCCTCGGCTCCCGCGCCACGGCCACCTCCGCGCGCGCGGGCGGGTCCGGAAGGAGCAGGGCCGCGACGGTGCCCACGACGGCGAGGAAGCCGGCCAACGCGAGGTAGCCGACGACGACGCCGAGCTCCAGCAGCACGATGACCCCCACCCCGACCACGATGCCGAGGGCCTGCGACGAGGAAACGGCAGCGGATGCCGTACCGCGCTGCGTCGTCAGCTGGTCGGCGATGAGCGCCGTGAAGGCCGCGGACGCGACGGCGACGCCCACCGAGACGCCGACCCACGCGAGCCCCACTCCCCACGGGCCGGAGGCGAAGGCGATCGCCGTCAGCGACGCCGTGCCGAGCCAGACACCGCCGAGCGCCCAGGGGCGCCGGCGCCCCCATCGCCCGCGGGTGCGGTCGGAGAGACCGCCCGCGAGCGGCGCGGCGATGACACCGGCGACACCGCCGATCGCGAGGACGAGTCCGGAAGAGACGACGCCCGAAACCCATCCGGCGGCGTCATCCGGTGTATCGAGCTGCAGGGGTATGAGCAGTTGCAAGGGCGTCAGCTGGACCGTCCAGATCGCGAGCCAGGCCAGGGTGAAGAGCGTGAACCAGCTCGCGCCGACCTTGCCGGGCTGCCGCGCGCTCACGAGCGCGCCTCGGCGATGAGCGTGCGGTACCAGTCGAACGAGGCTTTCGGCGTGCGCTGCGCCGTGTCGAAGTCGACGTGCACCAGCCCGAAGCGCTGTGACCACCCGTCCGCCCACTCGAAGTTGTCCAGCAGCGACCACACCGTGTACTCGCGGACATCGACACCCGCGCGGACGGCGGCGCCGACGGCACCGATGTGGCCCGCCAGGTACGCGACGCGTTCGGCATCGTCGACAGGGCCGTCGACGTGCTCCGGCTCGGGGAACGAGGCGCCGTTCTCGCCGATCACCAGCGGAGGAAGGTGCTCTCCGTAGCGTTCGCGGAAGTCCAGGAGAAGCTCCGTGAGCGCCGTCGGCACGATCGGCCACTCCGGTCCGAACCCGGTGACGGGCGCGCCCGGCGTGGGGACGATCTCGAAGGGAACGGGGCTGCCCCCGGCTGCGGCCGCCACCGTCGTCGGGTTGTAGAAGTTGATGCCGTAAAAGTCCCCCGGCGTCGAGATGAGCTCGAGATCGCCATCCTCGACCGGCATCGGCGGGATGCCGAACGCGTCCAGGTCGGGGTACGCCCCGGTGAGCACGGGCTCGGCGAAGAGGCGGTTGTGCAGCACGTCGTAGATCGCGGCGGCGGTGAGGTCGGCATCCGTCCCGCTCGCAGGGAGTACCAGCGTGTGGTTGTTGACGATGCCGACCTCTTCAGCGCCGGCGGCCCGCAGCGCCCGCTGCGCCAGGCCGTGGGCGAGCAGCTGATGGTGCACCGTCGGCAGCGAGCCGAACAGCAGCTGACGGCCCGGCGCCAGCGTGCCGACGGCATAGCCCTGCAGCGAGGTCGAGACGGGCTCGTTGAGCGTGTACCAGTGACGGATGCGGTCGCCCAGCGCATCGGCCACGATCGCCGCGTACTCGCCGAAGCGCTGCGCCGTGTCACGCTCCAGCCAGCCACCACCCTCTTCCAGCACGCTCGGCAGGTCCCAGTGGTACAGCGTCGCGAACGGCGTGATGCCGGCGTCGAGGAGATCGTCGGCGAGGCGGCGGTAGTAGTCGAGTCCCGCGTGGAGGACGGGGCCGCCCGGTTCGGGCTGCACGCGCACCCACGAGATCGAGAAACGGTAGCGGTCGGCGCCAAGCCCCGCGAGCAGGGCGACGTCTTCGCGGTGGCGCCGGTAGCTGTCCGGGCCGGGGTCGGCCGTCGCCGCTCCGTGGACGGCGCCGGGAGCATCGACGAAGTCGTCCCAGATCGATCGACCCCGTCCGTCCGCGGTGCGTGAGCCCTCCACCTGGAAAGCGGCCGTCGCCGTCGACCAGCGGAAGCCCGGCGGGAATGGGGCGAGGTCGACGGACGGATGCTGCGGCACGGTGGACTCCTTCGTCAGGGGCGCAGGCCTCGGGCGACGCGCGCGGCCACGCCTAGATCATGCATCATGAGGGGGATGCGGTGTGCGCACGGCGTCGGTCAACCGCACGTCGACCGACCTGATAGAATCCTTGTTTGGCTTGCGTGTGGGTTCGCCCTCACGACCGTCGCGAAGCGCCCCTCTCTCGCTGACCGGCACATCCATCCGATTCCCTTCGAACGAAAGAACGTCGACACGTGGCGAACATCAAGTCGCAGATCAAGCGCAACAAGACCAACGAGAAGGCGCGCGAGCGCAACAAGGCCGTCAAGAGCGAGCTGAAGACGCACGTCCGTCGCACCCGCGAGGCGATCGCTGCGGGCGACAAGGCCGCCGCTGAGAAGGCTCTGGGCACGGCGTCCAAGAAGCTCGACAAGGCCGTCAGCAAGGGCGTCATCCACAAGAACCAGGCGGCGAACCGCAAGTCGGCCATCGCCAAGCAGGTCTCCGCGCTCTGAGACTTCGACACGCTCTGCGACCGTGAGGTCGCCGCCGGCCGCGAGATCGCCCGGTGAGCATCCGTCGAAAAGGCCCGTCCCGTCAGGGGCGGGCCTTTCGCATGTGCGCCGTGCTCAGGCGCCGTACGGGGCGCGTGTCGCGATGACCGTGATCATGCGCTCAAGGGCGAAGACGGCATCCCGAGAGCCGCCCTTGACCTCGGCATCCGCCCGTGCCGTCGCCTGGATGGCGCGGCCCAGGCTCTCTTCGTTCCACCCCATCAGGTCGCGCCGGGCGCGATCGACCTGCCAGTCCTTCATACCCAGCCGGGCGGCGAGGGCCGCCGAGGGCTCGCGGTTGCCCGCCACCCGCGCCATGGTGCGCAGCTTCATCGCGACCGCCGCCACCAGCGGAACGGGGTCTGCCCCCGACGCGAGCGCGTGGCGGAGCGCGATGAGCGCCTCGCCGTAGCGGCCGGCGATCGCCGTGTCGGCGACGGTGAACGCCGACGTCTCGACGCGGCCGCCGTAGTAGCGCTCGACGATCTGGTCGGTGATGTCGCCGGGCACGTCGGCGATCAGCTGCTGGCAGGCTGCCGCGAGCTCGGTGAGGTCGTCGGCGAACGCGGAGACGAGAGCGCGCAGCGCGGTGGGTGCGATGCGCTTCTTGGCGGCCTGGAACTCCCCCGCGGCGAAGTCGAACCGGTCGGAATCGCGTTTGACGGCAGGGCACGCGATCTCGACGCCGGAGCCCTCCCCCGCGCGGATCGCGTCGAGCAGCTTCTTGCCGCGGACGCTGGCGCCGGTGTGGCGGAGCACGACGGTGGCGCCGTCCTGCGGCACCGAGAGGTACGAGAGCGCCTCTGCCAGGAACGTGTCGGAGCACTTCTCGACCCCGCTCACGCGCACGAGGCGTGCCTCGCCGAACAGCGACGGCGACGTGACCCCGAGGAGCGTTCCGGCGGCGTAGTCGTCGGCGCGGATGTCGGACACCTCGAGCGCCGGGTCCTCCGCGCGCAGGTAGTCCCGCACCCCGGCGATCGCGCGCTCGGCGCAGACCTCTTCGGGACCGGAGACCAGGACGATCGGCGCGGGTTGGGGCGCCCGCCACGACAGCTGGGGAATGGCGCTGCGCGCCGCCTTCGCGGGTGCTCGGCGCGCAGGGGAAGCCATTCCCCCAGCCTACCGACGACCACCGACGGCGGCCGCGCCGCCCGCCGAGGACCGGGGGTCAGCCGCCGCGCTCGCGCCAGATCGCAACCGCCTCCCCGGAGGCCCAGAGCGCGATCGCGCCGTCCTTGTCGGTGCGTACGGTCCGCGCGCGCAGGCCCTCGAGAATCGTGAGCGTCTCCTGTCGCGGATGGTCGTAGTCGTTGTCGATCCCGACTGTGAGGAGCGCCACCGTCGGCTGCGCGGCGACGTACAGCTCGGCATCCTGATCGGCACTGCCGTGATGAGCCACTTTGACGACCGCGTACGGCGGTGCGAGGGCGCCGGATGCCGTCAGCACGCGCTGCGGCGATGCGGACAGGTCGCCGAGCATCAGTGTGGGCGGGATGCCCCCGCCGCGCACGTCGAGGACGACACTGGCGTCGTTGCCTTCCGGGAAGGCGCGACTGCCGGGCTTCGGCCAGAGCACACGCCAGCGCGCCGTGCCGAGGGAACCGGTGAGCCCCGCCGACGCCTCGGTCGCCTCTGCCCCCTGCGCCGTAAGCGACGCGATCTGCGCCCTCGCGTCGGCATCGCCCCGACCGTGCAGCACGGTGCCGACACGGCCGCGCACGGCGGCGAGCCCGCCGATGTGGTCGAGGTCGTAGTGGGTGAGCACCAGCAGGTCGATGCGCTCGATCCCGGCGCGGGAGAGGCAGGCGGCGAGCGGCTCGGGGGCCGGGCCGGTGTCGACGAGCGCGACGGCACCGGCCGAGCGGAGCAGCACGGCGTCTCCTTGGCCGACGTCGCACGCGAGCACCGACCAGTCGGCCGGCAGCGTCCAGCGGCCCGCGATGGACGTGAGCGCCCCCGTGCCGAGCGCCGCACCCACGACCACCGACACGAGTGACACGGATGCCGCACGCACGAGCCTCTGCCCCCGCGTCCCGCCGCTTCGCAGCACGATGACGAAGCCGATGGCGAGCCCCAGGACTGCCAGCGCCACGGCGCCCGGCCACCCTTCCAGCCAGGGCAAGGCGTCCCCCGGGAGCTGCGCCGCCGTCGTGGCGGTCGCGGCGATCCACGACGCAGGGACCCACGCGAGCGCCGCCAGACCGGACTGCAGCCAGGGCAGGGGCGCGCTGAGGCACGCGGCGAGTCCGATCACGGTCGCCGCCGGCGCCGCCGGACCGGCGAGGAGGTTCGCGAGGACGCCGTACACCGGGACGGTGGGCTCGATGAGGATCAGGAGTGGCCCGCAGGCGAGCTGGGCGGCGAGCGGCACGGCCAGTGCGAGCGCGAGCGGGCGGGGCACCGCCCGGGCAAGTCCCGCCGCGAGCGACCGGGCGCACAGCAGGAGGGATGCGGTCGCGGCGACCGAGAGTGCGAAGCCGAGCGACGCGGCGAGCCAGGGGTCGAGGATCAGCAGCACCGTCACGGCCGTCGCCAGGAGTGCGATCCCCACCCCGGCCCGACCGAGGAGCACCGCGAGCATCGCGATGGCTGCCATGGCAGCGGCCCGCACCACGCTCGGCTCCGGGGTGACGAGCACCACGAACCCGACGAGCACCGCGAGTCCAGCGGCCACGCGCAGTCCGCGCGAGGCGCCGAGCGCGGCCGCGAGGGCGAACGCGATGCCGACGACGAGCGCGCAATTGGCGCCCGACACGGCAGTGAGGTGCGAGAGCGATGCCTCCTTCATCGCCGTGTCGAGCGTCGGTGACACGATCGACGTGTCGCCGACCGCCAGTCCCGGCACGAGACCTGCCCCCTCGCCGGGAAGGCCTCCCACGGCGCGCACGAGCCCGCGCCGCAGCTCCGCCGCTGCCGCGGCCCCACCCTCGGCGGCGTGGACGACGTCGACGCCCCGGGACGCCCAGAGCACCACGACGGCGCGCTCACCGGCGCGCGCCGGCCTCGCGGTGCCGCGGATCTGCACGACCGCGCCGACGTCGAGGCGAGCGAGGCGGTCGACGTCGTCCATCGCGACGCGCACGCCGACCTCGACGTCCGCCGCCTGCCCCTCGTTGCCGGTGCTGAAGCGTGAGGCGCGGGCATCGAACGCCAGAGTCCCGTCGGCACGGCGCTCGACCTTGCCGACCACTTCCGCCCGCACCTCCACCGCCCGTCCCCCGTCGAGCGCGAGATCCGCGATACTCGCCCGCGCGGGCTGCGCCCAGGCGACGTGGGACGCGGACGCGGCTGCGGCGGCGGCGGCGAGCACTGCGACCACGAGCGCACGGCGCACCGCGTCGCGCGGCATCCGGAATCTCCCCGGCAACCGCCCCGCAGCGGCCCGAACGCGGACGCGTGACGTCGGCCGCCCACTTGCGCGAAGGACCGCGAGGGTGCACAGCGCCGCGACGGCCCACAGCGCCAGGGCGATCCAGGGCGACGCCCCGGGCGCGAGGACCGCCGCACCCGCCACCGCCCAGCACGTGGCCGCGACCGGCAGGAGTCTCAGTGCAGCGGCGCGCGGCACGTCACACCGTCACGAGGTCGCGGAGGGACTCCAGCATCGTGTCGCCGATGCCCGGCACCGCGAGGAGGTCTTCGACACTCGTGAAGCCGCCGTTGTCGTCGCGCCACGCGATGATGCGCTCGGCGAGGGCGGGGCCGATGCGCGGCAGCGTCTCGAGCTGCGTCGCATCCGCCGAGTTGAGGTCGACCAGACCGGCAGCGGGCGCGGGGGCGACGGCACCGGCGGGCGGTGCCTCGCCCGTCCGCGGCACCGGCAGCTGCTCGCCGTCGTCGAGCGTGCGGGCCAGGTTGACGGCGTTCCGGTCCGCTTCTTCGGCGAAGCCGCCCGCAGCGGCGACCGCATCCACCACGCGGGCGCCCGCCGGAAGCACGTACAGCCCGGGACTGCGCACCGCACCCGACACGTGCACGTAGAGGTCTGCACTGCCGGTGACGGCGGGTGCGGGCGTCTGGTCGACGACGACTTGATCGACGGGTGCCATCGCGCCGCGCAGGATGCCGATGCCGACGGTGACGGCGAGTGCCGCGATCACGAGCACGACGACGGCGCCGATGCCGAGCCGGCGCCGTGACGAGGCATCGGGAGCGGGCGGCTCGTCGCGGTCACCGGCTGTCACCGGATTCACGCTAAGAGTCCGGTGACAGCGCGGGCGCGCGAAGTCCCGCGGATGTGGAGATCGCGGGACGAGGCCCTCCTGGGGAGGAAGGTCAGTGGGTGCTGAAGCTCACGACCTTGGGCGGCCGCACGACGGTGCGCGTGATCTCACGGTCGCCGAGCGCGCGGATGACCTTCTCGTCGGCGCGGGCGAGCCGCTCGAGCTCGGCGGCGTCGATGCGGGCCGGAACCTGGATCGTGCCGCGCACCTTGCCGTCGACCTGCACGATCGCCGTGACGCGCTCCTCCACCAGCAGGGTCGGGTCCGCGGTGCGCCACGGGACGAGCCCGACGAAGCCGTCGTAGCCGAGGATCTCCCACATCTCCTCGGCCAGGTGCGGGGCGAACAGGTCGAGGATCATCGCGGTGGTCTCGGCGGCCTCGCGCACGGCGGGGTCGGCCGGGCCTGCGCCCGAGTCGATGACCTTGCGCGTCGCGTTGACGAGCTCCATGAGGCGCGCGACCACGACGTTGAACTTCGTCTGCTCGACGAGCCCGGGGGCGTCGGCCAGCAGGCGGTGGGTGACACGGCGCAGAGACACGTCGCCCTCCGCCCAGACCACGTCCGGGTCGCTGGCCACGTCCGTGGCGACACGCCACGCGCGCGCCAGGAACTTCTGAGCCCCGGTGGTCGACACATCCTCCCAGTTGATGTCGTCCTCGACCGGGCCGGCGAACACCATCGCGACGCGCGACGCGTCGGCGCCCGGGTCGACCATGCTCGATGCGAACTCGACGAGGTTGCCCTTCGACTTCGACATCTTCGAGCCGCCCAGCAGCACCATGCCCTGGTTGACGAGGCTCGTGAACGGCTCGGTGAAGTCGATCAGCCCCATGTCGAACAGCACCTTCGTGATGAAGCGCGCGTACAGCAGGTGCAGGATCGCGTGCTCGACGCCACCGATGTACGAGTCGACGGGTGCCCAGCGGTTGGCCTCGGCGGACGGGAACGCCTGCGTCGGGTCGTTCGGTGCGAGGAAGCGCAGGAAGTACCAGGAACTGTCGACGAACGTGTCCATCGTGTCGGGGTCGCGCAGCGCCGGCTCGCCGGTCTCGGGATCCGTCGTCTTCATCCACTCGGTGGCGCCGCCCAGCGGCGAAGTCCCCCGGGGCTTCAGGTCCAGTCCGCGCGCATCGGGCAGCTCGAGCGGGAGCTGGTCCTCCGGCACCGGGACGATGCGGCCGTCCTGCGTGTGGATCATCGGGATCGGCGTGCCCCAGAACCGCTGGCGCGAGATCAGCCAGTCACGCAGGCGGTACGACTTCGCGGCACGACCCGTGCCGGCGGCCTCGAGCTGCTCGATGACGCGCGCGATGGCGTTGCGCTTCGACAGGCCGTTCAGCGACCCGGAGTTGATCAGCCGGCCCTCTCCGGTGAGTGCGATCCCGGTGCGGGCGGGGTCGACGTCGGACAGCGTCTCGACCGGGCCCGGATCGATCGGCACGCCGTCGTCGTCGAGTTCGATGACGGGGATGGCGCCGGTGATCGGCGCCGTCGTGTCGACCACGACCCTGACCGGCAGGTCGAACGCGCGGGCGAAGTCGAGGTCTCGCTGGTCGTGGGCGGGAACGGCCATGACGGCTCCGTGGCCGTAGTCCGCCAGCACATAGTCGGCCGCCCAGATCGGCAGGCGATCGCCGTTCACGGGGTTGATCGCGAAGCGGTCGAGGAACACGCCCGTCTTCGGGCGGTCGGTCGACTGGCGCTCGATGTCGGTCTCGCGCTGCACGCGCTCGAGATAGTCCTGGAAGCGCATGCGCACCTCGGCTGTCGAGCCCGCGGCGAGCTCGGCGGCGAGGTCGCTGTCGGGGGCGACGACCATGAAGGTCGCGCCGTGCAGCGTGTCGGGGCGCGTCGAGAAGACGGTGACCTTGTCGGCTCGGCCCTCGATCTCGAAGTCGATGTCGGCGCCGACCGAGCGGCCGATCCAGTTCCGCTGCATGCGGAGGACCTTCTGCGGCCAGAAACCCTCGAGCTGGTTCAGGTCGTCGAGTAGCCGATCGGCGTAGTCGGTGATCTTGAAGTACCACTGCGTCAGGTTCTTCTTGACGACCTCGGCGCCGCAGCGCTCGCAGTGACCGTCGACGACCTGCTCGTTGGCGAGCACCGTCTGGTCGTTCGGGCACCAGTTGACCGGGCTCGCCTTGCGGTACGCCAGACCGCGCTCGTACAGGCGCTGGAACAGCCACTGGTTCCAGCGGTAGTACTCGGGGTCGCTGGTGTGCAGAATGCGCGACCAGTCGTACGACGAGCCGTACGCGCGGAAGCTCTTCTTGTGCTGCTCGATGTTCGCATACGTCCACTCGCGCGGGTCGGAGCCGGCGCCGCCCTTGATCGCCGCGTTCTCGGCCGGCAGGCCGAACGAGTCCCATCCGATCGGGTTCAGCACGTTGTAGCCGCGGTGGCGCCAGAAGCGAGCCACGACGTCGACGTAGGCGTAGTTCTCGGCGTGCCCCATGTGCAGGTCGCCGGACGGGTACGGGAACATCCCGAGCACGAACTTCCGCGGACGCGTGTCGTCGGCACCGCCGGCCCGGAAGGGGTCGGCCTCGGCCCAGCGCGCCTGCCACTTCTGCTGGATCGAGTACGCGTCGTAGCCCTCGGCGGGCGCAGAGGTGACGGGGGTGTCGGTGTGACTCACGAGGGAAGTACCAATCATGGGATGCCGGGAAGCGCGCGCAGCGCGCGAAGCGCGTCTTCCAGGTTAGCGGAAGGGCGCGTTCACCAGCCGGGCGGCAGCGACGCACCCAGGGCGGCAAGGGGCGCGCGCGCCTTGATACCCACCTCGGCGACCTCGGCTGCGGCATCCGATCGCCACGTGATCCCGCCGCCGGCGCCGACATAGGCGCTGTCGTGGCGGACGACGATCGACCGGATCACCATCGCCAGGTCGAGCCGGCCGTCGTCGCCGATCCAGCCGAAGCACCCTGAGAACACTCCCCTGGGCGCCGCCTCGAGGCGGTGCAGGATCGTCATCGCCGACAGCTTCGGCGCCCCCGTCATGGAACCCGCGGGGAACGTCGCCGCCAGCAGGTCGCCGACCGTCGTCCCTGGTCCGAGGCGTCCGGACACGGTGCTCACGAGCTGATGCACGGCGGGGTACGACTCCACCTCGAGGAGCGCGTCGACGCCCACCGTGCCGGGCAGGCACACCCGCGAGAGGTCGTTGCGCATGAGGTCGACGATCATGACGTTCTCGGCGCGCTCCTTCTCGCTGGCGCGAAGCTCGTCCGCCAGCGCCGCGTCGCTCGCGGGATCCTCCCCGCGCGGCCGGGTGCCCTTGATCGGCCGGGTGCGGACGATGCCGGCGCCGTCGCGGCCGGGCCGCACGTCGAGGAAGCGCTCCGGGCTCGCGCTGAGCAGGGCGATCCGCCCCGACCGCACGAAGCCGCCGTGGTGCGCCGGCGTCGCCGCGCGCAGTCGCGCATACGTCTCGACGGGATCGACGGATGCCTCGACCTCGAACCGCGTCGTCAGGCACAGCTGGTACGCGTCGCCCTCGCGGATCGCGTCGCGGCAGCGTTCGATGAGCGCGGCGTACTCGCCGGGCGCGTGGCGGGAGCGCGCCGGCCCGTGCTCGGGGGCCGGTGCCGGCAGGGGCGGCCCGGGAACCGCGGCGATGGCGGCCACCACGCGCGGGACGTCGTCCGGCCCTCCGTACACGTGGATGCGCTCAGCACCATGGTCGAACGCGACGAGGCGATCGACGCGCAGCCAGAGGCTTTGCGGCACGCTGTCGCCATCCTGCGATGCGGGGGCGCCCGCGCGCGCGGCGGCGGCGTCATAACCGCTCCACCCGACCCAGCCGCCGCGGAAGGCGGCGCCGCCGTGTCCTCGGGCGCCGCCGTGTCCTGGGTCGTCGCCGTCCGACTGGTCTGCGCACACGGTCGCGGTCGCACGGGCAGGGTCATCGGGCGTGCCCGTGCCCATCCAGCTCCAGCCGTCGCGGGCGCCGGGTCCGGCATCCAGCCAGAAGACGTGCGGTTCATTGCTGAACAGGGCGGCGAAGACGGATGCCGGATCCGCCCAGTCCGCGGCCTCCGCGGCGGCGAGGGTGTCCGACATCTTCCCAGGTTAGAGGGGCGCACCGGCCTCTAGGCTCGTGGCGTGAACGAGTTCCTGACTTGGTTGCTCGACGCCGTCCAGAGCGTCGACCCGGTGCTCAGGACTCTTCTCGCGGGCTTCGCCATCATGCTCGAGACGAGCGTGCTGATCGGGCTCGTGGTGCCCGGCGACACGATCGTGATCGTCGCCGGCACAGCGGTCGCGTCGCCCCTCGAAGGTGTCCTGCTCGGCATCGCCGTCGTGGTCGGCGCGCTCATCGGCGAGAGCATCGGGTTCTGGCTCGGCCGCTTCCTCGGCCCGAAGATCCAGCACTCGCGTCTGGGCAGCCGGATCGGCGAGGCGAACTGGGAGCGCTCGGAACGGTATCTGCGCCGGCGCGGCGGCCCGGCGATCTTCATCTCGCGATTCCTCCCGGTGCTGCATTCGCTGGTGCCGCTCACCGTGGGCATGAGCGGCTATCCGTACCGGCGGTTCCTCGCGTGGACGATTCCGGCGTGCGTGATCTGGTCGGCCCTCTACATCTCGGTGGCGGCTCTCGCCGCCGGCACCTACCGCGAGCTGGCCGACCGGCTGCACTACGCGGGCTACATCTTCGTGGGCGTCATCGTCCTGTTCCTGGCCCTCGTGTTCGTGAGCAAGAAGGTCATCGAGCGAGCGGAGCGCAAGCATCTCGACCACGACGATCCCGACGAAGCGTCGGTGGCGGACATGAAAGACTGAGATGGTGCCGCAGACCGTTCTCCCGCCCGTGCGCGCCAAGGTCCTCTGGCTGGCGCGCCTGGAATACCGGTTCCACGCATGGCGCGAACGCCGTGCGCGCCGACGGGGCCAGAAGCCGACGGTGACGCCGTTCCCCGGCTACGGGGGGCCCGGCTGGGTCCGCGTGCTGGGGCGCGTCATGATCGTCCCGCCGGCGAAGGTCTCCGAGGCCGGAGAGTACGCCGGCGTCCGCGGCTGGCGCAGCTTCGTGGCCGTTCCGATCGGCTACGCGCAGGTCACGGTGGCGATCGCGGGAGTCGATCATGTGGTCGTCGCCGACCGCGGCGGTGTGATCGACACGCGCCTGCCGGCGGCGCTGGAGCCGGGCTGGCAGACGTTCACGATGTCGGTCGAGGGTGGCGAGCCGGTGGAGACGCGGGCGTTCATCGTGGCCCCCGACGTGAAGTTCGGCATCGTGTCGGATGTCGACGACACCGTCATGGTGACGGCCATCCCCCGTCCGCTCCTCGCGGCCTGGAACTCCTTCGTCGTCGACGAGCACGCCCGTCAGCCGGTTCCCGGCATGGCGGTGCTGATGGAGCGCGTCGTGCGCGAGAACCCGGGCGCGCCCCTGGTGTACCTCTCGACCGGCGCCTGGAACATCGCGCCGACCCTGATCCGGTTCCTGAGTCGCCACGTCTTCCCCCCGGGCGCGCTCCTGCTCACCGACTGGGGACCCACGCACGACCGCTGGTTCCGCAGTGGCAAGGCCCACAAGCTGTCGAACCTGCGGCGCCTGGCCGACGAGTTCCCGCACGTGCGGTGGCTCCTGGTCGGCGACGACGGTCAGCACGACGACGCCATCTACACGACCTTCACCGACGAGCACCCCTCCCGGGTGGTCGCGGTCGCCATCCGCCGCCTCTCCCCGGCTGAGGCCGTCCTCGCCGGTGGGCGGACGGCCGTCAACGACCACGCCGCGGCCGAGGTGCCCTGGGTGAGCGACAACGACGGCGCCGGCCTCCTGGAGCGGCTCGAGGGCGTCGGCGTCCTCGGGAGCACCGGCACCGCAGCCGTCTGACGTCGGAGCCCGCGCGTAGGCTGGCCGCATGTGCGGACGCTTCGTAGTGGCCAGTGCCGGTCCCGAGCTCGTCGGGGTGCTTCGTGTCGATGTCGAGGGCGAGGACCTTCCCGCGCCGTCGTACAACGTCGCGCCGACCGATCGTGTCGCGATCGTGCTGGACTCGGCCAAGACCGAGCCGCCCACCAGGCGGCTGGAAGCAGCCCGCTGGGGGCTGATCCCGTCTTGGGCCAAAGACACCAAGGTCGGGGCGCGCGCGTTCAACGCCCGCTCTGAGGAGCTCGAAGACAAGCCCATGTTCCGCAGCGCCCTAGAGAAGCGACGGGCGGTGGTGCCGACATCCGGCTATTACGAGTGGATGAACGTCGACGGTGTGAAGACCCCGCACTTCATCCATCCGGCCGACGGCGAGCCGCTGTTCCTCGCGGGACTCTACGAATGGTGGCGCGACAAGACCAAGGGCGATGACGACCCCGAGCGCTGGCTGCTGAGCTTCACGATCCTGACGAGGGACTCGATCGGGCATCTCGGATCGATCCACGATCGCATGCCGCTCTTCCTGGATCCCGATCACGCCGACGCGTGGCTCGACCCCACCACCGACAACGTCCGCGACGTGCTCGACGCGGCGATCGACGCGGCCCCGGCCCTGGCCGACACGCTCACCGATCACGAGGTCTCGAAGGCCGTGGGCAACGTTCGCAACAACTCCCCCGAGCTCATCGAGCCGGTCGAGTCCTGAACGTCTCACCGCAGCAGCAGCGGCGCCCCCGCGTATCCTCGAACGGTGACGACCGCGCCCCCTGCCGCTCCGGTGCTCGCCGGCGACGTCTGGCGTGCGCGTGAAGCGGAACACGAGGAGCGCGCCCGCGCGCTGACGCGCGCGCATCGTGAGCGGGCGAGCCGCGGCGAGGCGCATCCCGTCGAGGACTTCCTCTTCACGTACTACTCGTACAAGCCGTCGGTGCTGCACCGGTGGCACCCCGGCGAGGGCGTGGAGCTGGCGGATGCCGCGGCCGACGCCCGATCCGGCTGGCGCTGGTATCGCTCCGGTGCGACAGAGGGCTCGATCGCCGTCGACGGTGCGGGCTTCCGTGCCGATCGCGGCGCCCTCGTCGCGAACGTCGGCAGGATCCTCCGCGCCACGGCCGACAGGCCTCCGGGCTTCGGCTGCTTCGGCCTGCACGAGTGGGCGATGGTCTACCGCGAGCCGCAGCACCGGCATCCCGTGCCGCTGCGGCTCGGGCGGGACGAGACCGACGCGGTGGTCGAGGCGCACGAGCTGCGCTGTACGCACTTCGACGCGTTCCGCTTCTTCACGCCCGAGGCCGTGCCGCGCAACCGAGAGACGCCGACCCGAGAACGGCAGGCCGAGCTCGAGCAGCCGGGGTGCCTTCACGCCGGGATGGACCTGTACAAGTGGGCGTTGAAGCTCGGGCCCCTCGTTCCCGGGGACCTGCTCCTCGATGCGTTCGAGCTCGCCCGCGACATCCGGGTGCTCGACATGCGGGCCTCGCCGTACGACCTCGCCGGCTGGGGCTACGACGCCGTGCCGATCGAGACGGCCGAGGGCAAGGCCGCCTACGTGCGGGCCCAGCGAACGTTCGCGGATCGCGGCCGGGCGATCAGGCAGCGGCTGGTCGACGTGGTCGCGGGCTGAGTCACTCCGCGGGGGCGCAGGTCGTGCAGGGCAGGTCGCCCCCGCCCGCCTCGGCGACGGCGAATCGCAGTTCGATCACGCGAATCGCGGCGTCTTCGAGCCGGTCGGCCGGCAGCGCGCCGGACTCCACGGCGGCGACGATGCCGTCGATGATCCGCGTCGCGGTGTCGGGTGTCGAATACACCACCGTCAGGACCATGTCGTTGCCCGCGGCAAGCGCGGCCACGGCGTTGGCGACGGGGTCCGCGTACTGCGGCTGGCCGGAGCCCTGCAGCATTCCCAGGTCGTCCGTGACGGTGACGCCGTCGAAGCCCAGCTCCTCCCGCGCGATCCGGTGCCACTCGGCTGAGAGGCTCGCCGGCGCGGGATCCACGGCGGTGTAGGCGAGGTGCCCGAACATCAGCAGCTCAGCGCCGGTGTCGATGCCGGCCCGGAACGGCAGGGCATCGGCCGCACGCCACTGGTCCAGCGTCAGTGCCGTCGACGGGATCGCCGTGTGCGAGTCGCCGGGGGCGGCGCCGTGCCCGGGGAAATGCTTGAGCGTCGAGAACACCGAGCCCTCCTCGCCCCGCACGGCGGCGGCCACACGGGCAGATGCGGCGTCGGGCGTCGCGCCGAGCACGCGCCGATGGATGAACGAGCCGGTGTCGGGCGTGACGTCCGCCACGATGCCGAAGTTCACGGAGATCCCGGCCTGCCGCACCAGAGCCGCGCGGCCGGCGAACGCCGCCTCGGCCGCGGACGGGTCGGCCTGCTGCAGCTCGAGGGGCCCGGGGAAGGTGTCCCACCGCAGGCGCGAGACGTCGCCGCCCTCCTGGTCGATCGCGACCAGCGGGGGCCGTGCCGGGTCCACCGTCAGCGCGGCGGTGATCGTCTGGAGCGCCGCTTCGTCGCCCGGGATGTTCGCGCCCATCAGGAGGAACCCGCCGGCGCCGGACGACTCCATGTAGGCGTGGAGGGCGGCGGCATCCGTGGTCGGGATGTGGCCCATCACGACGCTCGCCGCGCGCTCGCGTAGCGACATCGCCGCCACGGCCGCTTCGGCCGGCGCCGCCTCGGGCGTCGGCGACGGCTCCGGTTCTGCCGACACCGTCGCTGACGGCGACGCAGACGGTCGCACAGCCGGGCTGGAGGCGCACGACGTGCACACCGCGGCGAGCGCCACGACCACCGCGAGCAGGGCGAAGCGCGGCGCAGAAGTCACCGGGCAAGCCTAAGCGTGTCCGGTGCAAAGCAACTGGGAACGACCAGCTGATCAGTGGCGCGCGACGATGGCCGCGGCATCCGTCCCCATCGGCAGCACGCCGTACTGCGCCCCGCGCTCCTCGCCCACGCGAGCGGCGATGAACGCCTCGGCGTCGCGGCCGGGCGCGTGCCGGAGCATGAGCGACGCCTGGAACGCCAGTGCGAGATCCTCGCTCAGGCGGCGGGCCTGCGACGCGGCCGCGTCCGGATCCGCCGTCAGCCGCTGCAGCAGGCCCAGCGTGCGGTCGACGTGGCGATCGAGCACGACGGAGGCGCCGGCGGTGCTCGCGAGCTCGTCGGCGAAGGCGTCGCCCGAGTCGCGGTCACGAGTGAGCGCCCGCAGCACGTCGAGGGCGATGACGTTGCCCGAGCCCTCCCAGATCGCCATGACGGGCTGCTCGCGATAGCGGCGGGCGAGCGGGAACGTTTCGGTGTACCCGTTGCCGCCCAGGCACTCCAGCGCCTCGTAGGCGTGATGGGGGCCGCGTTTGCACACCCAGTACTTCGACACGGGCGTCGCGAGGCGACGAAGGGCGACATCGCGATCGGATGCCTCGGCCTCGAAGAGCTGCGCGAGGCGCATGCCCGTGAGCATCGCCGCCTCGTACTCGAGAGCGAGGTCGGCGAGCACGCCGGTCATCGCCGGCTGGTCCACGAGCGGCGCCCCGAACGCCTCTCGCCCGCGCGCGTGCCACAGCGCTTCGGCGAGGGACTGCCGCATGCCCGCCGCAGTGCCCAGCACGCAGTCGAGGCGCGTGCGCTGCACCATCTCGATGATGGTGCGCACCCCGCGGCCGGGCTCGCCGACGAGGAATCCGACGGTCCCGTCGAACTCGACCTCCGCCGAGGCGTTGGAGCGATTGCCGAGCTTGTCCTTCAGCCGCTGGATGCGGAACACGTTGCGCATGCCGTGCGGCAGGGCGCGCGGCACGAACAGGCACGTCAGCCCTTCATCGACGCCGCTGCTGCGCGTGTGCGCCAGCACGAGGAATCCGTCCGACATCGGCGCCGAGCAGAACCACTTGTGGCCGGTGAGCTGGTACGCGTGACCGCCCATCGACTCTCCGACCGTGGTGCCGGCGCGCACATCGGATCCGCCCTGCTTCTCGGTCATCGCCATGCCGATGAGCGCGCTGCGCTTCTCGCCCTCCACGATGAGGCGCGGCTCGTACTCGCGCGAGTACAGGCGCGGCAGCCAGGTGTCGGCGATCCACGGCGAGCCCTCGATCGACGCGACGGCGGCATGGGTCATCGAGACCGGGCAGGCGTGCCCGGGCTCGACCTGGGCGAAGAGCATGAACATGGCGGCGCGCGCGACGTGCGCGCCCGGCTTCGGGTCGGCCCATGCCGAGGTGTGCGCTCCACGGGCGATGGCCTCGCCGATCACGCGGTGATACGACGGGTCGTACTCGACCTCGTCGAGGCGGTAGCCCCAGCGGTCGTGCGGGTACGCGATGGGGGTGTGGACGCTGGCGAGCTCCGCGTCGCGCTGGAACGAGCCCGAACCGACGACTCCCCCGGCCTCGCGCAGCGCGTCTTCGGCCCAGTCGGCGCCGAACGCGCGCACCGCGCCGCCCAGCGGCACGTTGAGCGCGTACTCGTCGACGTCGACGCGCCAGGGCGGTTGGTTCTCGACGTAGTGCGTCGCCGCGCCGATCACCCGCTGGCCTCGCGCGAACGCGGTCATGACCGCTCCGTCTCCACCGCCATCGCGCGGGCGTACTGCTCGCCGGGACTGAGCGGTGCCCGCGTCACGATGTCGTGGACGAACTCGAGCTTGTGGCGGACCGGTGTGACGATCTTGAACGGATACAAGTCGCCGAACCCCATCGCACGGTTGATGCGGTTGAAGCCCTGCGACAGCCATTCCCAGTCGGTGAGCAGACGCTGGATCGGCTCCCGCTCGTACGAGGCGAGCGGCACGACATCCGTGTCGCGGAGGTTCGTCACCGACGCATCGAGATGGATGCCGATGACCGCCGCGGTCTGCAGGGTGCCGGTGATGTGGAGATAGTGGGCGAACGTCTCGGCGAAGTCCTCCCACGGGTGCATGGTGGCGTACTCCGAGATGAACGACTGGCTCCAGTCGGAGGGAGCGCCAACCCGGTAGTGATGCTTCAGCGCGTCGCGGTAGCTGGAGCGCTCGTCGCCGAACAGCTCACGGCAGCGCGCCCACAGGGCGTCATCAGTGAGCAGCACGTTCTGGTAGTAGTGACCTACTTCGTGGCGGAGGTGCCCGAGGATCGTCCGGTAGGGCTCGCCCAGGCGCACGCGCAGCGCCTCGCGACGATCGTCGAGGCTTTCGGCCAGGTCGATCGTGATGATGCCGTTGGAGTGCCCGATCGTGACGGGCTTGCCGTCGGACAGGCTCGAGATGAGGTCGAACCCGAGGCCGCCCTTCTCGACGTCCCAGCCGACGATCGGCAGCCCGAGGTCGGCGAGCTGGAGGATCAGGCGACGCTTCGCCTCTTCGGTCTTCGCGAGCTTCTCGAGCGCGACGGTGTCGTTGCCGGCCGGTCGGCGACGGGTGAGCCGGCACGAGAAGCACCGGCCGGCCGGCGCGTTCTCCCACACGAGCCAGTTGCAGGCCCAGTCGCGGTTCGAGCAGGTGTACCAGGTCTCACCGTCGATGACGGCTTGATCGTGACGGATGCCGTGGAACTCGCGTGTCGGCACGTGATAGCCGATCTCGCCCTCGCAGTTCGGACACCGCAGGGTGTCGAGGTAGACGAAGTGGCGACAATGCGGACAGCGGGGCTGCGAGCTCACGGTCTCACCGTAGCGTGCGCGGGTGGGAGCGGAGGCATGCGTCATGCCGCCGGGACGAGCTCCACGCGCAGCAGCAGATCGCCATCAGGCCCCGGCGAGCCGCGCCCGTCGGTGTTGCTCGTGAGCACCCAGAGCGACCCGTCGGGCACTGCGACGACGTCGCGGAGACGCCCGTACTCGCCGGCGAAGGCCGGGATGGGATCGTCGACCGCTCCGTCCGCCCGCGTGTCGACCTGCCAGAGCCGCTCGCCGCGCAGACCCGCGACGAACACGGTGTCGCCGGCGGCGGCGATGCCGCTGGGGCTCGCGTCGCTGGTGGCCCACTGAGCGACCGGATCGACGAAGCCCTCCCGGCCGGCGACGCCTTCGACGAGCGGCCACCCGTAGTTCGCGCCGGGTTCGATGCGGTTCAGCTCGTCCCACGTGTTCTGTCCGAACTCGCTCGCCCACATCGCGCCGTCGGCGGTCCACGCGATGCCCTGCACGTTGCGGTGCCCCATCGACCAGACGCGGGTGCCCCACGGGTTGCCCGGCGCCGGAGCGCCGTCCTCCGTGATGCGCAGGATCTTGCCGCCGAGGGCGTCGGGATCCTGCGCGGCGTCACGCTGCTGCGCGTCGCCTGTCGTGACGTACAGGTAGCCGTCCGGGCCGAACGCGAGACGCCCGCCATCATGCGTATTCGCGCGCGGGATGCCGTCCAGCACCACCTCGGGCTCGCCCAGCCCGAACGATCCCGGCTCGCCGTCGAGCGGCATCCGCACCACGCGATTGTCGTCCGCGGCACCGAAGTAGGCGAAGAGCATCGGTGTGTCGCCGGTCGTCAGCAGAGCGAGTCCGTGCAGCCCCGATTCGCCTCCCGACACGACACCCGGCACAGCGCCCACCTCGTGCAGCGCTCCGTCTGCCGTCAGCTCGAGCACGGCGCCGTCATCGCGCTGCGAGACGAGCGCGCCGCCGTCGGCGAGGGGCACCACCGACCAGGGCGCGGCGAGGCCGGACGCGAGCGTGCCGGTCACCTTCCCGACGCGCCACCGGCCCTCGCTCGTCGGCGAGGCGCTCGGCCCCATCGTGGCCGCCTGCGAGGGAGGAGCCGGTCGCGGGGTGGTGGCGCTGCAGCCGGAGGCCGCGATCAGCACCACGAGGAGGCATCCGATCGCCGCCCGCGAAGGATGTCTCGTCATCCGTCCGCCACGGCGGCCTCGAGCGCGGCGAGGTCGATGCGCCGCATGCGGAGCATGGCCTGCACGGCGCGATGCGCGATGTCGGGGTCGGGGTGGCGGATCAGCTCGACCAGGCGGTCGGGGATGATCTGCCATGACAGGCCCCAGCGGTCCTTGAGCCACCCGCACGGCTGCTCCTGACCTCCGTTCCCGGTCAGCGCGTCCCAGTAGCGGTCGACCTCGGCCTGAGTCCGGCAGGGCACGTAGAGCGAGAACGCCTCGGTGAATGGGAACTGCGGTCCGGCATCCATTCCGAAGTAGTCCCGGCCCCCCAGGCGGAAGTGCACGTGCATGACCTTCCCGCCCATTCCGGGGACCTCGTCGGGGTAGCGGTCGATGCTCACCACCTCGGAGTCGGGAATGAGCGCCGTGTAGAACGTGACCGCCTCCTCGGCGGCGTCGTCGAACCACAGGAACGGGGTGACTGCGCTCATGGGTCCCACCTTCGCCGACGCGACCCGCGCACGCAATGGGTGGATCCGGGTGGTCAGGCCTGCCGCAGGGGAAGCCGCACCGCGACCCGCAGTCCGCCCTCGGCCCGCGCGACGATCGTCAGCGTCCCGCCGTGAGCCCCGGCGATGCTCCGGACGATGGCCAGGCCCAGGCCGACGCCGGCGTGGTCGTCGGTGCGGATGCGTTCGCTTCCCCGCTGGAACGGCTCTGCCAGAGTCGAGACGAGTTGCGGACTCAGCGTCTCCCCCGTGTTCTCGACCGCGATCTCGGCCGCGCCCGACTGGACGGATGTGACGATGTCGACCGTGCCGCCCTCA
This sequence comes from Microbacterium sp. B35-04, assembly GCF_010634885.1. Lineage (NCBI taxonomy): Bacteria > Bacillati > Actinomycetota > Actinomycetes > Micrococcales > Microbacteriaceae > Microbacterium > Microbacterium sp. B35-04. The sequence continues at coordinate 46,024 of NZ_MWLP01000006.1, forward strand.
GCCAGGTTGTGGACGATCCCGTTGTGCACGAGGTTCGACGCCAGCTGCAGCAGCAGTGCGGGTGAGCCGGACGCGGGAGTGACGCCGCCGTGCGTGCGCAGCGTGATGCCACGCGCTTCTGCGACCGGCAGGAGCGCCTCGGCGGCCTCCTCCGCGACGAGCGACAGATCGACGTCCTCCCGGGTGAAGGACCGCTGGTCGGCCCGGCTCAGCACCAGCAGCGCCTCGGTGAGGCCGATGGCTCGGGTGTTGACGATCGACAGCCGGCGGATCAGCTCATCGACGTCGCGGTCGGGGTCGTTGCGGGCGACGTCGAGCAGCGTCCTCGTGATCGCCAGCGGGGTGCGCAGCTCGTGCGAGGCGTTTGCGGCGAACCGGCGCTGCTCGGCCACGTGGGCTTCGAGCTGCGCCAGCATCGCGTCGAAGCTGTCCGCCAGCTCGCGGAACTCGTCATCGGCGCCTTCGAGGTCGATCCGATGCGACAGCGAGCCGTCCGCGGCCCGGCGCGCGGCATCCGTGATCCGCCTCAGGGGTGCCAGCATCCGCCCGGCGAGGAACCACCCACCCAGCAGTCCGAAGGCGAGGAGGAACAGCAGGGCCCAGACCGCGGCGGGCGCGAAGGCGCGGATGAGGTCGCCGCGGTTCGGCACGAACGGGCCAGGACCGGTGATGGGCCCGTTGGGGACATAGCGCAGCAGGAACACCCACACGATCGCGAGCAGCACCCCGCCCGCGACCATCAGGAACCCCGCGTAGCTCAGTGTCAGCTTGAGCCGGACGCTGAGCCCCGGCTCCCTACTCACCGCCGGCACTTCCACCCGCCTCGATCCGGTACCCGACTCCGGGAACGGTGGCGATCACCCACGGTTCGCCGAGTCGCTTCCGCAGGGCCGACACCGTGATGCGCACCGCGTTGGTGAACGGGTCGGCGTTCTCGTCCCACGCCCGCTCGAGCAGATCCTCCGCGCTGACGACGCCGCCCTCCGCGCCCATCAGCACCTCGAGCACCGCGAACTGCTTCCGGGTGAGCGCGATGTACCGATCGTCCCGGTACACCTCACGGCGGAACGGATCCAGCCGCAGCCCCGCGATCTCCCGCACCGGCGGCCGGCTGTGCGCGCGCCGACGGTCGAGGGCGCGCAGGCGCAGGACGAGCTCCTGCAGGTCGAACGGCTTGGTGAGGTAGTCGTCCGCGCCGAGACCGAAGCCGGTGGCCTTGTCGTCGATCCTGTCCGCAGCGGTGAGCATCAGGATCGGGATGCCGCTCCCCGAGGCCACGAGGTGCGCGGCGATGTCGTCGCCCGAGGGTCCCGGGATGTCACGATCGAGCACCGCGATGTCGTAGGCGTTGATGCTCAGCAGCTCCAGTGCCGTGTCGCCGTCGCCCGCGATGTCGGCCGCGATCGCCTCGAGACGCAGGCCGTCGCGGATGGCCTCGGCCATGAGGAGTTCGTCTTCCACCACCAGCACGCGCATGCTCCGATGGTACGAGCCGGCGCATATCGTCCACCTATCCGAAACCGCATACGCCGTCGCAACACCCGCCCGCGTGGGGTGGGAGCATGACTGCAACAGCTCACACGCGCACGCGACCCGCGGTTCTCCGGAGGCTGATCCTCGCAGTGGTCGTCGTGTGCGCGGTCTCCATCGGCGCTGCCGTCCACCAGTCGGCCGCAGGTGCCGGCGCGCCCGGCCCCGGCGACCCGGGTACGGCCGCGCATCCACCGGCGACAGGGGCGATGGATGCTGCGGCCGCCGATGGCGCGATCACCGAAGCGGACGGGCTGCTTCCCGGCGGCGTCACGGTGTCCGCCGGCGCATACGCGGGCATCGCGCGCCTCACCCCCGCTCTGCTCGATGCGCTGCGGCACGCGTCGGAGGATGCCGGGCAGCAGGGCATCGTGATCCACGTGAACAGCGGCTGGCGATCGGCCGAATACCAGGACCGGCTTCTTCAGCAGGCGGTGGCGCAGTACGGCTCCGAGACGGAGGCGGCCCGTTGGGTCGCCACGGCCGCCACCTCGGCGCACGTCGCCGGCGAGGCGATCGACATCGGGTCGTTCGACGCCGTCGCCTGGCTGTCGGCCCACGGCGCCGGGTACGGACTCTGCCAGACCTACGAGAACGAGTCGTGGCATTTCGAACTGCGCGCCGACGCCATCAGTCGCGGCTGCCCCGCGCCGTACGCCGATCCGACCGCGGACCCCCGGATGCAGGGGTGAGGCACGCAGGTCGCCGACAAGACAGTGTCGGCGCGACGGGAAAACCGAAAGGCCGCCCTGATCGGGCGGCCTTTTCGGTGGACCTGAGGGGACTCGAACCCCTGACCCCCTGCATGCCATGCAGGTGCGCTACCAGCTGCGCCACAGGCCCGGATGATGCTCCCGCACTCGCGGGGCAACTCGTCAAGCTTACAACATTCCGAGCGGTGCTCCGAACCAGCGTCAGTCCTCGGCGGCCGCCGGCGCGGGAACATCGACGGGCACGACGGGGCAGTCCTTCCACAGTCGCTCGAGCCCGTAGTAGATGCGCTCCTCCTCGTGGAAGACGTGCACCACCAGGTCGCCGAAGTCGATCAGCACCCACCGCGATTCCTGGCGGCCTTCACGGCGCAGGCGCTTGTAGCCGGCCTCGAGGAGCTTGTCCTCGATCTCGTCCGCGATCGCCGCCACGTTGCGCTCGCTGCGCCCCGTGACGAGCAGGAAGATGTCGACCAGCGGAAGGGGCTCCGACACGTCGAGGGCGACGAGGTCCTCGCCGCCCTTCGAGTCCGCCGCGGCTGCGGCGATCTGCAGCATGTCATGTGACTGCGCACTCGCGACCATTAGAAGACTCCTGTCGCAAAGGCGAGGATGAGGACGCCGACCAGCGCGAGGGCGAGGACGCCCGCCGTGATGGCGAGCGACATCATGAGCTTGCCGCCCTTCTCGGGCGTGGGTGGCTTGATGACTTCGCCCGGCGTCTTGGCCGTGCTCACGGCGGCGCTGGCGGCGATGGGCGTCGGCGACGAATGCGACGGCAGCTCGCCGTCGACCAGCGTGGCGTCGATCTCCTTGCCGTCGGCCGTGCCCTTGGCATGGCCCGTCGAGCCGAGACCCTCCGGCAGATTGAACGTGCCGGTGATGATGACCTCGCCCGTCGCGGTGACGGGAGCCACCAGCGGCGCGACTTCGGGCGCCTGCGAGACGATCAACGTGTTGGGGATCGCGATGGATCCGGTCGTCCGCGACAGCAGCTGGTCGAACGACGGCGGGAACTCGACAGCCGTCGGCGCCGGTGCGGCCGGCGCGTCGTCGAGGAGGCTGGCGCCGAGGAGCGGGCTGACCGCTTTGGGCGCGGCGGCCGGCTCGTCGACGGCCTCTTCGTCGGCGGTCGGGGCGTAGCCGAAGACATCTGCGAACGGCTCGTCCTCGTCCTCGTCCGCTTCCTGGAGCTCGGGCGCCTGCGGCGCCGCGGAGAACGCGGGAACGGCCACCGACGCTGCGGCGGCCGGCTGCTGCCAACTCGGCGCCGGCGCCACCGGCTCGGACTCGGGCGGCAGGCCGAACAGCGCGTGCATTCCGCTGTCGGTCGTCACCTCGGAGTCGTCGGGAGGTGCGGTGACCAGCGGGCTCTCGGTCTCGCGGAACGGCGCGGCCGGCGGGGGCGCGACGGGGAATGCGAACGCGGGGACCGCTCCCGACGTCGCCGCCGCATGGGCCGCGACGACCTCGGGGGTGATGACGGGCACCGAGGCGGTGCGGATGCGCTCCTGCTGGCGCGCCTGACGACGGGTGAGCGGGGAGACCCCGAGATCGACCGCAGAATCGGGCATGGGTGCCGGCGCGACGGCGGCAGGTTCCGCAGGCCGTGGGAACGGCGCAGCCGTGACCGGCGCTGCGGCGAAGGGCGCCGCGGTGAGGGGCGCTGCCGTGACCGGCGCCGCGGCGAAGGGCGCCGCAGTGATGGGTGCGCCGGAGAACGGCGACGGCGGCGGCGAGATCGGCTCTGCGACCGGCGCGGGCTCGACCGGCGCGGCCGAGGCCTCGACGGGCTCGTCCGACTCCGGGTCGTCCGAGATCACGGGATTGGATCCCGTGTTCCGCAGTTCGCGGATCTGCTTACGGGTGAGGGCTGGCGTTGCCGGGTGCTCGGGTGTACTCATTCCTTGCTCCGGTAGAGATGATGCTTCGCAATGTATTGGACGACCCCGTCGGGCACGAGGTACCACACGGGGTGTCCTCGCTGAACTCGATCACGGCAGTCCGTCGACGAGATGGCGAGGGCGGGGACCTCGAGCTGACTGACATCGTCGCTGGGCAGTCCGTCCGTGTTCAGAACGTGTCCGGGCCTGGAGACGGCAACGAAGTGGGCGAGGTCCCACAACTCATCATGGTCTCTCCAACTGAGAATTTGCGCTATGGCGTCCGCGCCCGTGATGAAGAACAGCTCCGCGTCCGGCCGCTGGGCCTTCAGATCGCGGAGCGTGTCGATGGTGTAGGTCGGGCCGTCGCGGTCGATGTCGACGCGGCTGACGGTGAATCGGGGATTGGATGCCGTGGCGATGACAGTCATGAGATACCGGTGTTCGCTCGGCGAGACCTCGGTCTTCTGCCAGGGCTCGCCGGTCGGCACGAAGATGACCTCGTCGAGGTCGAACCACTGCGCGACCTCACTGGCCGCCACCAGGTGCCCGTGATGGACCGGATCGAACGTGCCGCCCATCACCCCGACCCTCGGAGCCGTCGTCACCGACATCCAGCGGCCTCAGTGACCGTGCCCCGCTTGCTGTACGTCGTCGGCGTGGGCTCTCGCGTATGCCTCCGCCTTGTGCGAGTGGCGGTTCGCCACGTTGCGGTACGACAGGGTCACGAGCGCCAGTGCGGCGAAGACCACGACCGCGACGATGCCGTACCCGACGGTCTCGAGGGCGACATTGCCGTGGTGCTCGGACTCCTCAGCAGCGAGGGCGATGATCGTGGCGAGTGTCATTCGTGCTCCGTTCGGGTTCGCCGCGAGGGCGCGGGACGGGTCAAGTCTATTCCGTTACGCGCGGACCTGCCCGGCACCCCGCGCGAGCCGCATCCCGCTGTGAGGTCGAAGAGGCCGATGGGACCCCGGAATCGACTCTCATCCGCCCAGCGCGTCGACCGCGGTGCGGACCGGACCCGTGGCGGCGGGCGCCGCGGGCTCGGGGTTGGGCTGGAACCAGGTGCCGATCTCGTCGCCCGACAGCGCTTCTCCGACGAGGTCGGCGCTGGTGACGAGGACGCCGATCCCGGATGCCGCGGCCAGCCGCGCCGCCGACACCTTGGTCGCCGCTCCCCCGGTGCCGACGCTGTTGACGACCACCGAGCCGAACTCGAAGCCGTGCAGGTCGTCGCCGTACGCCACGCGCGTGATCGGGGTCGCGCCGGGCTCGTCCGGCGGGCGGGTGTAGAGGCACTCGATGTCGCTCAGGAGCACCAGCGCGTCGGCCCCGATCAGCTGGGCCACGAGGGCGGCGAGCCGGTCGTTGTCGCCGAAGCGGATCTCGTGTGTCGCGACCGTGTCGTTCTCATTCACGATCGGGAGGATCCGCAGCCCGAGAAGGCGCTCCATCGCACGACGGGCGTTCGAGCGGTGCATGGCGTTCTCGAGGTCGCCTGCTGTGAGCAGCACCTGACCGGCGACGATGCGAAACGGGCGCAGTGCGTCCTGGTAGCGGTAGATGAGCACGTTCTGCCCCACCGCTGCCGCCGCCTGCTGGGTGGCGAGGTCGCTCGGGCGCTCATCGAGCAGGAGGTACGGCATCCCGGTCGCGATGGCACCGGAGGAGACGAGCACGACCTCGGTGCCGCGCCCGTGGGCGGCGGCGAGGGCGTCGACGAGCGGCTTGATCTTGTGGGCGTTGTCGCCGCTGATCGATGACGAGCCCACCTTGACGACGACGCGGCGAGCCGCCGGGATGTCGCGGCGCTCGCGCGCGCTCACTCGGCGTCCTCCTCGTTTCGGTAGCGCTCCGCGACGCGCTCGGCCTCGAGCTCGGCGCGCGCCTCGGCCTTCGCGTCCATCATGTCGTGGTACTTCTCACGACGCTCGGACGTGGTGCGGCGGGTGTCGCGCAGCAGACGCGGATCGGTGCCGCGCGGCGCGGCCATCAGCTCCGCGTTCGACGAGATCGACGGCTCCCAGTCGAAGACGATGCCGTCGCCCTCGCCGATGACGACGGTCGCACCGGGGGTCGCGCCGGCGCGGAACAGCTCGAGCTCGACGCCGAGCTTCTCCAGGCGGTCACCGAGGTAGCCGACAGCCTCCTCGTTCTGGAAGTCGGTCTGCTGCACCCACTTGAGCGGCTTGTCGCCCAGGATGCGGTAGATGTTGCCGTAGGTGCCGCCCTCGACACGCACCGAGAACTCCTTCTGCGTGCCCCGCGGCCGGATGACGATGCGCTCCGGCGCCGGCGTCGCAGCGAGCGTCGCGCGGTGCTGGGCGACGATGTCGCCGAGTGCGAACGTCAGCTGTCGCAGCCCCTCGTGGCTCACCGTGGAGATCTCGAACACTCGGAAGCCGCGCGCCTCGAGATCGGGGCGCACCAGGTCGGCGAGTTCCTTCGCCTCCGGGACGTCCACCTTGTTGAGCGCGATGAGCTGGGGGCGCTCCAGCAGCGGGAGCTGGCCCTCGGGGACGGGGTATGCGGCGAGCTCGGCGAGGATGACCTCGAGGTCGCTCAGCGGGTCGCGGCCGGGTTCCAGCGTCGCGCAGTCGAGGACGTGCACGAGCGCCGTGCAGCGCTCGACGTGGCGCAGGAATTCGAGCCCGAGGCCCTTGCCCTCGCTCGCGCCCTCGATGAGCCCGGGCACGTCCGCGACGGTGTACCGCTGCTCCCCCGCCTGGACGACGCCGAGGTTCGGGTGCAGCGTCGTGAACGGATAGTCCGCGATCTTGGGACGGGCGGCCGAGATCGCCGCGATGAGGCTCGACTTGCCTGCCGAGGGGAAGCCGACGAGTGCGACATCCGCGACCGTCTTCAACTCGAGGAAGACGTCGCCCTCCCAGCCGGGCGTGCCGAGGAGGGCGAAGCCGGGCGCCTTGCGCTTGGGGTTGGCGAGCGCGGCGTTGCCGAGTCCGCCGAGGCCACCGGGAGCGGCCACGAAGCGCATGCCCGGCTCGATCATGTCGACGAGCGTCTCTCCCGACTCGTCCTTGACGACCGTGCCGACCGGCACGAGCAGTTCGAGCGTCTCGCCGGCTGCGCCGGAGCGGTGATCGCCCATGCCGAAACCGCCGTTGCCGGCGGAGCGGTGCGGCGAGTGGTGGTACGACAGCAGGGTCGTGACCTGCGGGTCGGCGACGAGCACCACGTCACCGCCGTGACCGCCATTGCCGCCGTCGGGACCGGCGAGCGGCTTGAACTTCTCGCGTTTGACCGACACGCAGCCGTTGCCGCCCTTGCCGGCGCGCAGATGCAGCGTCACTCGGTCGACGAACGTGACCATGCGGTCCCCCTGACGTTCTGATGTTCCCGGTCGCCCGGGAACGAATAAAGAGAAAGGGCGAGCCGAAGCCCGCCCCTTCCGGAAATCTGCGCCACTTTCGCGGTGCCTGAGCCTGTCGAAGGCTACTGCGCAGCCGCCACGATGTTGACGACCTTGCGGCCGCCCTTCTTGCCGAACTCGACCGCACCGGCGGCGAGAGCGAACAGCGTGTCGTCGCCACCGCGGCCGACGTTGGCGCCGGGGTGGAAGTGCGTGCCGCGCTGACGGACGATGATCTCGCCTGCGAGGACCTGCTGACCGCCGAAGCGCTTCACGCCCAGTCGCTGAGCGTTGGAGTCACGACCGTTGCGGGTGGAGCTTGCGCCCTTTTTGTGTGCCATCTCTGCGTCTCTTCCTGGACTTACTTGATGCCGGTGACCTTGACGCGCGTGAGGTCCTGACGGTGCCCCTGGCGCTTCTTGTAACCGGTCTTGTTCTTGAACTTCTGGATCACGATCTTCGGGCCGCGCTCCTCACCGAGCACCTCGGCGGTCACCGTGACCTTCGCGAGCTTGTCGGCGTCGGTCGTGACGGCGTCACCGTCGACGAACAGCACCGCGGGGAGCTCGATCTTGTCGCCGATCTTCGCGGCCTGGCGGTCGAGGACGACGATGGTGCCGACCTCCACCTTCTCCTGCCGGCCTCCGGCGCGCACAACTGCGTAAACCACTTCACACCTGTTTCTTCTGGGAGCGCACGCGCTCATGACGTCATCAAAGACTTGGTGCGGATATCTCGACGCACCAAAGGTCTACTTTATCAGATGCTCGGACAGACCGCGAAAGCGCGCCCGACCGTGTCGCGAGTCCGGCCCGTAGGATCTGCATGTGGCCATCTTGATCGACGATCCTCGATGGCCGGCGCACGGCCGGCTCTGGGCGCATCTCGTCACCGATTCCGACCTCGACGAACTCCACGCCTTCGCCGCCGCGAACGGGATCCCCCGCCGCGGCTTCGACCTGGATCACTACGACGTGCCGGAAGAGGCGCACGCCCGGCTGATCGCCGCGGGCGCGCAGCACGTCACCGGCCACGAGCTCGTCAGGCGCCTGATCGCCTCGGGACTCCGCGTGCGGGCGCGCGATCGCCGCTGACGCGTCAGCGGGACGCGGATGCCGACAGCTCGAGCACGGTGGCCGCGCGAGCAGGTCCGTCGAAACCGCGGATGGCCTCGCCGAGCCGGCGCGCGCGATCGCGCATCGCCCGGTCACGGAGTGCCGTGCCGATCGCTCGGCGGATCTCGGCGGGCTCGGCGCGGCGCGACATCGTGACGCCGACGCCCGCGCGCGCCACGGCTCGCCCCATGCGCGGCTGATCCGAGGTCGCGTCCAGCGGCAGCGCGAGCACCGGAACCCCGTGCGCGAGCGCAGCCAGCGTTGTGCCGTGGCCGCCGTGACACACCAGCAGCGATGCGCGTGGGAGCAGCTCGTCATGCGGCATCCATTCATGCACCTCGACGCCCGGCGGAGCGGCGACCTCACGCGGCGACATCGCCGGTCCGAGTGTCGCCACGACCCTCGCGTCGAGCCCGTCGACGGCGGCGAGCACGCGCCGCCACGTCTCGGCGAGGTCGGCGAACCGGAACGTGCTGAGGCTTACCACCACGGTCGGCTCCGACGGAGTCGCGTCGCCCTGGGCGCGGGCCATCGCACCGGCGTAGACGACCGCACCCGGCGACGCCGACAGCGCCGGCTGAGGCGGGAACGGCGTCATAAGACCGGGGACGGATGCCACGACGATCGGCGCCGCGTGCGCCCGAGGCCGGCCCACCCGCAGGCCGCGGGGCCAGACCATCGCACCGAGTGCCCGGAAGCCGGGCACCAGGAAGCCGTGCATCGTGTGCTCGAGCACGGCGAAGCGCTGCTCCATCCGGTCGAGAACGTCCTGGACGGCGAACAGCATGCAGTCCACGACGACGACGTCCGCCGGGTCAGCGGCGAGCTGCGACAGCGTGTCGTCCGCGAGCCCGCGATCGGTGAACAGCCGCAGCATCCCCGCCGGACGCGGGTCGAGCGCGAAACCGGGCGCACTGGCGTAGGCGGTGAACCGCAGCCCGGCGTCCCGGTACGCGGCGGCCTGCGAGTCGTGTCCGAGAACGCGCACTGCGTGGCCGCGCTGCACGAGGGCGTGGGCGATCGCGATGGTGGGCATGCGGTTGCCTCCGCCGTCCCACGTCACGAACACGTAGCGCGCCATGGCGGCCCCCGTTCCCCGGCCCCGCGCCCACCTTAGCGAGCGCGCGCCTGCGGCGACAGAGTCCGCGCTCCCGGTCCGGCGGAGGCCGCACCGGGAGCGCGGGCGCCTCAGTCCTCGGACGTCGTGTGCGGCACCGGGGTGCCGGTCAGCGCCGCGGTGGTCACGCGACGCCGCGAGCGTCCCTGACCGGGCGCCTTGGGCTCGGGAAGGGCGTTCAGCACCGAGTCCAGGAGCAGATCCTTCTCGGTCCGGGAGTCCTTCTTCGAGCCCGCGTCCGGCCGCTTCTTGCGCTGCTTCTTGGGGCGCTCGGCGGGTGCCTGCTCCACCACGGGCGCCGGCTCGGCCGCGGCGGCCTCATCGTTGTGGTGGATCGTGGATGCCGCGATCTGCGCGAGCGCGGACTTCACGCCCTCCGTGATGACGTGCGTGCCGTTCGAGCCACCGTTCGCCGGCGCGGGCGCGCCGCCGCGCGGGCGACGTGCCGAGGTGGGAGCTGCTGCAGGTGCGCGGTGCTTGACGACGGGGTCGTGGTGCACGATGACACCGCGCCCGGCGCAGACCTCGCACGCCTCGCTGAAGGTCTCGAGCAGGCCGAGGCCGAGCTTCTTGCGCGTCATCTGCACGAGGCCGAGCGAGGTGACCTCTGCCACCTGGTGCTTCGTCCGGTCGCGGCTCAGGCACTCGACGAGGCGGCGCAGCACGAGGTCACGGTTGGACTCGAGGACCATGTCGATGAAGTCGACGACGATGATGCCGCCGATGTCGCGAAGGCGCAGCTGGCGGACGATCTCTTCCGCTGCCTCGAGGTTGTTCTTGGTGACGGTCTCTTCGAGGTTGCCGCCGGAGCCGACGAACTTTCCGGTGTTGACGTCGACGACCGTCATCGCCTCGGTGCGGTCGATGACCAGCGACCCGCCCGAGGGCAGCCAGACCTTACGGTCCAGTGCCTTCTCGATCTGCTCGGTCACGCGGAAGGCATCGAACGGGTCCTGGTCGCCCTCGTAGCGCTCGACGCGGTCGAGGAGGTCCGGCGCGACCGACTCGAGGTACTTCGAGATGGTGTGGTGCGCGTCCTCGCCCTGGATGAGCATCTTCGAGAAGTCCTCGTTGAAGACGTCGCGGACGATCTTGACCAGCAAGTCGGGCTCGGAGTGCAGCAGCGCCGGCGCCTGGATCGTCTCGATCTGCTTCGAGATGTGCTCCCACTGGTTCGTGAGGCGCTGCACGTCGCGGGTGAGCTGATCCTCGGTGGCACCCTCGGCCGCGGTGCGGACGATGACACCCGACGACTCGGGGAGCACCTCTTTGAGGATCTTCTTGAGGCGCGCACGCTCGGTGTCGGGGAGCTTCCGCGAGATGCCGTTCATCGCACCACCGGGCACGTAGACGAGGTAGCGGCCGGGGAGCGAGATCTGGCTGGTCAGGCGCGCGCCCTTGTGGCCGACGGGGTCCTTCGTCACCTGCACGAGCACGCGGTCGCCGGTCTTCAGCGCCAGCTCGATGCGGCGCGGCTGGTTGCCCGTCTCGACGGCATCCCAATCGACCTCGCCGGAGTAGAGCACGGCGTTGCGACCGCGCCCGATGTCGACGAACGCGGCTTCCATGCTGGGGAGCACGTTCTGCACACGGCCGAGGTACACGTTGCCGATGAGCGACGCGTCCTGGTTGCGCGCGACATAGTGCTCGACGAGGACGTTGTCCTCCTGCACGGCGATCTGGATGCGACCGTTGCGCGAGCGCACGATCATCTGGCGATCCACCGACTCACGGCGCGCGAGGAACTCCGCCTCGGTCACGACGGCGCGGCGGCGCCCGGCCTCGCGGCCGTCACGACGGCGCTGCTTCTTCGCCTCGAGGCGCGTCGACCCCTTGATGCGCTGCGGCTCGGTGATGAGCTCGACCGCCCGCTGACGGGGCTGTGCGGGCTCCGCAGGAGCGGATGCCTCGTCCCGACCCTCGCCACCACGACGGCGGCTGCGCCGGCGGGAGCTGCTCGCCGAGGCGGCCGACTCGGGCTCCTCCTCCTCCGGCTGACGCCCGGAGCGTGCCGGGAGCGGCGCGATCGTGGGTGCGTAGAAGACGAGCTGCGTCGACACCGCCGACACGAACTCCTCGGGCAGCAGACCGAGGCTCACCGCGGTGAGGGGCTGCGGCGCCGCGTCGGGCGCCCCTTCAGCCTCCGGCTGGGGCTGAGGCTCGGACGGAGCCTCGGCGTCGGGGGCAGGCTCTGCCTCGACCGTGGTCGCGGCGTCGTCGTCGGACGACTCAGCGTTCGCTGCATCCGCTGCGGGCAGGGAAGCCTCGCCCGGCGCCGCCGTGTCGGGGGCGGCCTGCGCCGACCCGATCGACGCGTCCGCGTCCGGGGTCGAGGTCACCTCGTCCCCCGCTGAGGTCAGCGGGGCGTCCGATTCGGTCTGAGGGGTGAAGTCGGCATCGTTTCCATCAGCCATCACTGGCGTACTCCTAGCGGGGCGACACCGCGCGTCGCCCGGCGAAATCTCGTGCGGCGCCGCCCATGCCCTCTGGACGGGGCGGTGCCGCGAACTCACTCGGTCTGCAGCGGATATCCGGCGCTAGGCGGATGCTCGCGCTGCCAAGGGCATTCGTCGCCCTGAAGTCTTCTGGTGATGATCGTCACGGCGCGGCCGCGCGTCATCGACCCCCATTATCGCACTTCCCCCGCCAGAATGCCCATTCGCGACGCATGCGGCCCTCCCCCACGCCGTAGGACCGTGATTTGGCACGGCGACGGGTGCGGCATCCGTGCAGATCTCGATGCCATAATCCGAGGCATGCCCGAGCAGCAGACCCACACCCGCCCGACGGGACTCGCCATCTGGCTCGTGATCGCCGGAGTCATCGGGTGGTGGGCCGCCTTCTCGCTGACGATCGAGAAGCTGCACGCGCTCGCGAATCCCGACGCGATCGCGTCGTGCGACCTCAGCGTGCTGGTGCAGTGCAGCGCGAATCTCGACTCGTGGCAGGGCAGCGCGTTCGGCTTCCCGAACCCGATCCTCGGGATCGCCGGCTGGGTCGCGCCGATCGTCGTCGGCATGGCGATCCTCGCCCGTGCCCGCTTCGCGCGCTGGTTCTGGTGGTGCTTCTGGGCAGGGATCGCCTTCGCGTTCGGCCTCGTCATCTGGCTCATCAGCCAGAGCATCTACGCGCCCAACCTGCACACGCTGTGCCCGTGGTGCATGGTGACCTGGTCGGTCACCATCCCCACGTTCTACGCGGTGACCCTGCACCTGCTCCGTGCCGGCCTGGTGCCCGCCACGGAACGCGTCCGCCACGCCGCCGACCGGCTGATGGCCTGGGTTCCGCTGGCGACGATCCTGAGCTTCGCCGTGATCCTGCTGCTTGCGCAGCTCGAGATGAACGCGGTCGTCAACATCTGGCAGACGCTGTTCGGCTGACCGCCGCCGGGCCGCGGCGGTCAGACGGCATCACGCTCAGCCGAACCAGATCTCCAGCTCGCGCGCGGCGGACTCGGGGCTGTCGGAGCCGTGCACGAGGTTCTGCTGCACCTTGAGCCCCCAGTCCCGCCCGAAGTCGCCGCGGATGGTGCCCGGAGCCGCCGTCGTCGGATCGGTCGTGCCGGCGAGCGAGCGGAAGCCCTCGATCACGCGGTTGCCGGCCAGGCGGATGGCGACCGAGGGGCCCGACATCATGAACTCGACCAGCGGCTCGTAGAACGGCTTTCCCTCGTGCTCGGCGTAGTGGTGCTCGAGCGTCTCACGGTCGGGCTCCACGAGCCGGATGTCGACGAGGGCGTACCCCTTCGCCTCGATGCGGGCGAGGATCGCGCCGGTGAGGCCGCGTGCGACGCCGTCGGGCTTGACGAGGACGAGGGTCTCTTCGGTGGCCATGCGGGTCTCCGTTTCGGATCGGGTCATGAGGGGGGACTGAGCTGTTCGGGAGGATTGGCCGCGAGGTCGGCGTTGCGCCGGTCGAGGGCGGCTCCCTTGATCGTCGCATACCCGTACATCCCGCCGAAAATGAGGGCGACGATGGCGAGCGCCGGCACCAGGAAGGCGCCGAGCGCGACGATCCCCTGCAGCACCCATCCGAGCACGATGCCCCAGCGATAGCGGACCACGCGGGTCGTGGCGATCATCAGCAGGGCCAGGACGACGCCGGCGACGATACCCCACCACGGCTCGATCCCCGCAGGAAGCGCCTTCAGGCCGTAGACCGCGAGGCCGGCGAGGAACGCGACGATGGACTCGAAGCCGAGCACGATCGTCGCGAGCGACTCCGCAGCGCCGCGCGGGCGCCGGGGGCGGGGTGCGCGGTCGGCGCTCATTCGCTCCACCCGGCCTTCCAGTCCTCGGCCGCCGCGAGCGTGAGGGCCTCCCCGGCGAGCAGCACGGATCCGGCGATCACGACGGCGCGTCGATCGGATGCCGCCGCCCACGCCCGCGCCGCCTCCGCAGCGTCCGCGAGGCCGCCGTGCACCGACACCCGCAGGTCGTGCGCCTCGGCGAGGTCGGCGATGGCGTCCGCGTCCTCGGCGCGCTCCGAGTCGGGCGTGGTGGCGAACACATGCGCCGCGACAGGCGCGATCTCGGCGACGATTCCGGCGGCGTCCTTGTCGGAGAGCACGCCGAGCACGACGCCCCACTCGTCGAAGTCGAACGCTTCGCGGAGCGCCGTGACCAGCGCACGCGCGCCATGCGGATTGTGAGCGGCGTCCACGAGCACCGTGGGCGCGGCACCGACCAGCTGCAGGCGGCCGGGCGACGTCGCGCCGCCGAGGCCGTCCACGAGCACGTCGCCGGCGATGCGCTGCGATCCGCCGCCGACGAGCGACTCCACCGCGGCGACGGCGAGGGCGGCGTTGAAACCCTGATGCGCGCCGTAGAGCGGCAGGTACTCGTCCTCGTAGGTGCCGGCGAGACCGCGCACGGTGATCTGCTGCCCGCCGACGGCGAGACGCTGCTGTGCCAGTGCGAACTCGGCGCCCTCGAAGGCGATTGAGGCGCCGTGCGCGGCGGCGGCATCGCGGAGCACCGCCTCGGCGGCGGCATCCTGTCGGGCCGACACGACCGCGGCGCCGTCCTTGATGATGCCGGCCTTGACCGCCGCGATCTCGGCGATCGTGTCACCCAGGCGGTCGGCGTGGTCGAGGTCGATCGGGGCGAACACCGCGACGTCGCCGTCGGCGCTGTTCGTCGAGTCCCACGAGCCGCCCATGCCCACCTCGAGCACGAGCACGTCGATCGGGGCGTCGGCGAAGGCGACGAATGCGAGCACCGTGAGCAGCTCGAAGAAGGTGAGCCGCGCGTCGTCGTTCGCCGCCAGCTCGGCGTCGACGAGGTCGACGAACGGCGCGATCTCGTCCCACGCGTCGGCGACGGCGGCGTCATCGATGGGCTCGCCGTCGATCATGATGCGCTCGGTGAAGCGCTCCAGATGAGGGCTCGTGAACAGGCCGGTCCGCAAGCCGTGGGCGCGCACGAGACTCTCGATCATGCGGCTGGTCGAGGTTTTGCCGTTCGTGCCGGTGACGTGGACCACCCGGTAGGTCTTCTGCGGGTCGGCGAGCAGCTCGAGCACGCGGCGGGTGCGCTCCACGCGGGGCTGCACCCACTGCTCGCCCTGTCGCTGCAGGAGCGCCTCGTAGACGGCATCCGCACGCTGCCGCTCACGACCGCTCATCGCGGGACCTCCATCCGGCCCACCGAGACCGTGAACCCGCCGCGGTTGGCGTATGTCCCCGCGTCGATCACCGCCTCGTACTCGACGGGCGCGTCGCCGTCGCCCGCGGCGACGAGCTCGGCGGCCCGCGAGCGCACGTGGTGCGCGACGGCGAGGGTCTCGCCCGCGACGTTGGCGACATCGAACGCGGCGGCGACCGCGTCCGCGTCCGCCGCGTCGTCGAAGAGCAGTCCGAGCCCGATGCGGTCGCTGACGTCGAAGCCGGCGGCCTTGCGGGTGTCCTGGACGGCGCGGATCACGTCGCGGGCCAGACCCTCGGCCTCGAGCTCGGGAGTCGTCGTGGTGTCGAGGAGCACGAAGCCCTCGCCGGACAGCAGCGCGATGGCTGTGCCGTCCGCGACGCCGCCCGCTTCGAGGCTGAGCTCGTACTCCCCCGGCTGCAGCGCGATGCCGTCGACGACCACGCCTCCGTCGCGCTCCTCCCACACGCCCGCCTTGGCGCCGGCGATGATGTGCTGCACCTGCTTGCCGAGGCGCGGACCCACCGCACGCGCGTTGACGGTGAGGCGCTTGCTGATGCCGTAGCGCGCCGACACGTCTTCGCCCAGTTCGATCAGCGCGACCGACTTCACGTTGAGCTCGTCGCGCAGGATGCCCTCGAACTGCGCAAGGGGTGCGGCATCCGTCACCGCCACGGTGAGCGCCGGAAGCGGCAGACGCACGCGGCGGCCCTCCTTCTTGCGCAGCGCGTTGGCGACGCTGGATGCCTCGCGCACGGCATCCATGGCGGTGCGGATGTCGTCCGCGGCCGGGAAGGCGTCGGCGTCGGGCCAGTCCTGCAGGTGCACGCTGCGCCCGCCGGTGAGTCCCTGCCAGACCTTCTCGGAGACGAGGGGGATCAGCGGGGCCGCGACGCGCGTCAGCGTCTCGAGCACCGTGTACAGCGTGTCGAACGCCTCGGTGCTCTTTGCGTGATCAGGGCTCTTCGGATCATCCGAGACGCCCACCCAGAAGCGGTCGCGCGAGCGGCGGATGTACCAGTTGGTCAGCGCCTCCGTGAAGTCGCGCAGTTTCGCCGCGGCGAGCGTCGAATCCAGCGCCTCGAGGTCGGCGGCGACATCCCTCACCAGATCGCCGGTGAGCGCCAGGATGTAGCGATCCAGCACGTCGGTCGAATCGGTGCGCCACGAGGCCTGATAGCCCTCGCCTGCGGTCCCCGAGCCTGTCGAAGGGCCGCCGGCGGCGTTGGCGTACGTCGCGAAGAAGTACCACGCGCTCCACAGCGGCAGCAGGAACTCGCGCACACCGGCGCGGATCCCCTCCTCGGTGACGATGAGGTTGCCGCCGCGCAGGACGGAGCTCGACATCAGGAACCAGCGCATCGCGTCCGAGCCGTCGCGGTCGAACACCTCGCTGACGTCGGGATAGTTCTGCAGCGACTTCGACATCTTGAGCCCGTCGCTGCCCAGCACGATGCCGTGGCACGAGACCCCGGTGAAGGCGGGCCGGTCGAACAGTGCGGTGGACAGCACATGCATGACGTAGAACCAGCCGCGGGTCTGCCCGATGTACTCGACGATGAAGTCGGCCGGCGCGTGCTCGTCGAACCACTGCTGGTTCTCGAAGGGGTAGTGCACCTGCGCGTACGGCATCGAGCCGGAGTCGAACCACACGTCGAAGACGTCCTCGATGCGGCGCATCGTGCTGCGGCCCGTCGGATCGTCGGGGTTCGGGCGGGTCAGATCGTCGATGTACGGCCGGTGCAGGTCCACCTCGCCTTCGGCGTTGCGCGGCAGGCGGCCGAAGTCCCGCTCGAGGTCCTCGAGCGAGCCGTACACGTCGACGCGGGGGTGCTCCGGGTCGTCGCTCTTCCACACCGGGATGGGCGAGCCCCAATACCGGTTGCGGCTGACCGACCAGTCGCGCGCGCCCTCGAGCCACTTGCCGAACTGGCCGTGCTTGACGTTCTCGGGCACCCACGTGATCTGCTCGTTGTTGGCGAGCATGCGGTCCTTGATGTCGGTCACGCGGACGAACCAGCTCGAGACGGCGCGGTAGATGAGCGGGTTGCGGCACCGCCAGCAGTGCGGGTACGAGTGCTCGTAGCTCGCCTCGCGCAGAAGGCGTCCCTCCTGGCGGAGCAGTCGGATCAGCGGGCGGTTGGCGTCCATCCACAGCTGGCCGGCGACGTCCGTCACCTGCGGGAGGAAGCGCCCGCCGTCGTCGAGGCTCATGATGAGCGGGATGCCGGCGGCCTCGGTCACCCGCTGGTCATCCTCACCGAAGGCCGGTGCCTGGTGGACGATGCCGGTGCCGTCGCCGGTCGTGACGTAGTCGTCGACGAGGATGCGCCACGCGCCCTGCGTGCCCCAGGTCGCGGCATCCGCGTAGTAGTCGAAGAGTCGGTCGTAGGTCACGTCCTGGAGGTCAGCGCCGAGGACGGTCTGCTGCACGGCCTCGCGCGCGGCCTCGGCCGACTCGTAGCCGAGGTCCTTGGCGTAGCCGGCGAGCAGCTCCTCGGCGAGCAGGTAGCGGTGCGACTCGGCTTCGGCGGGCTCGTCGTCGCGGTGCACATCCGCCGCGCCGTTCGGGCCGCCGGGCACGACGACGTAGCGGATGTCGGAACCGACGGCGAGGGCGAGGTTCGTGGGCAGCGTCCACGGGGTCGTCGTCCACGCCAGGGCTCGCACGGCGGTGAGGCCGAGCGCCTCGGCCTTCACGCCCGTCAGCGGGAACGTGACCGTCACCGAGGGATCCTGCCGCATCTTGTAGACGTCGTCGTCCATGCGCAGCTCGTGCGCCGAGAGCGGTGTCTCATCGCGCCAGCAGTACGGCAGCACGCGGTGCCCCTCGTACGCGAGACCCTTGTCGTAGATGGTCTTGAACGCCCACAGCACGGACTCCATGTAGGTGAGGTCCAGCGTCTTGTAGCCGCGCTCGAAGTCGACCCAGCGCGCCTGGCGCGTGACGTAGTCCTCCCACTCGCGGGTGTAGGCGAGCACCGACTCCCGGGACTTCGCGTTGAAGGCGGCGATGCCCATCGCCTCGATCTCGCTCTTCTCGGTGATGCCGAGCTGCTTCATCGCCTCCAGCTCGGCCGGCAGGCCGTGCGTGTCCCAGCCGAAGACCCGATCCACCTTCTTGCCGCGCATGGTCTGGAAACGCGGGAAGAGGTCCTTGGCATAGCCGGTGAGGAGGTGGCCGTAGTGCGGCAGGCCATTGGCGAAGGGCGGGCCGTCGTAGAAGACCCACTCGTCGGCGCCCTCGCGCTGATCGATCGAGGCACGGAAGGTCTGGTCCGCCTCCCAGAACGCGAGGGTCTCGCGCTCGATTTCGGGGAAGCGCGGGCTCGGAACGACGGGACTCACTCCGGCGCCGGGGCGTGCCGAAGCATCGGCTGCAGGTCCGAAGGCGGAGGGGCGGGGGTAGGTCATGTTCTCTCGCAGGTGCTCGCTCGTGTGCTTCCTGCGGGGACGACATGCCTGGACCGGTGACCAGACGTACCGCGGTACCACCCTGCTTTGACGTCTCGGGACCCTTCGACAGGGACCGAGCTGCCCTCTCTCACTGCGGCTGTGACGGGCCTGACCCGCTCGGTTCTAATGGGGAATCCGCTCGCGCGGCGTCCTGTTCTTCCGAGTGCTCCCCGGTGATGGCCGGATCGACGCTGTGGAACGAGTCTACCGTGGCCGCACAAGAGGGAATGCGGAGCACGGCGACGGGGTTTCTGGACTCGTGCCAAGATTGACATCCGTGACCGCAGCCGCACCCGAATCCGCTCTGGTTCCCGAATCCGCCCCGACGCGTCGCGTCGCCTGGGCCTCGATGGTGGGAACCTCGCTGGAGTCCTTCGATTTCTACCTGTTCGCCTACTTCTCGGCGTTCTTCGTCGGGCCGCTGTTCTTCGACCCGCTCGGGCAGTTCGGCGCGACCAGCGCCGCGTTCCTGACGATCGCGCTAGCGTTCGTGGTGCGACCGATCGGCGCCGTGATCTTCGGCTACATGGGCGACCGCGTCGGCCGCAGGGCGACCCTGCTGTGGACGGTCGGCATCATGGGTGTCGCGACGGGGCTCATCGGCCTCCTGCCGACCTACGCGCAGGCGGGCTGGCTCGGTGCCGCGCTCCTGATCCTGCTGCGCATCGTGCAGGGCCTGTCACTGGGCGGCGAGTGGGGCGGCTCGATCCTCATCGCGACCGAGAACTCCGGCCCCGTCAAGCGCGCGTTCTACGCCGCGATCCCCCAGCTCGGCTCCCCTGTCGGCTCGATCCTCTCGGCCACCGTGTTCATCGTCCTCACGGCGGTGCTTCCGGCCGAGCAGATCGCGGAGTGGGGATGGCGCATCCCGTTCCTCCTCGCCTTCCCGCTGCTGCTGGTCTCGCTGTACCTGCGCTGGTCGATCTCCGAGACGCCGGTGTTCGAGGGCGTCGTCGCCCAGGGCCGCCGCGACCGCGTCCCCTTCGTGACCATGTTCGCCAAGCGTCCCGGCGCCATGGCGATCGCCATCGGCGCGGCCCTGCTGGGCATCGGGTCGTACTCGCTGATGAACACCTACACCGTCAACTACGGCGTGGAGCAACTGGGCTTCAGCTTCCAGGACCTGCTCATCGCGACCACGATCGGCGGCCTTCTGCAGCTCGTGACCATCCCGCTGTTCGGCGGGTGGGCGGCACGCATCGGCTCAGCGCGCGTCGTGCTCTGGGGCGCACTCGGGACGCTGCTGATCACGTTCCCGATGTACTTCCTGCTCCAGTTCGCGACCTTCCCGATCCTCGTCGCGACGATGCTGATCGGCGGCATCCTTCCGACGATGGCGTGGGCGGCGCTCGGAGGCCTCATGAACGACCTCTTCCCCGACCGCTTCCGCTACTCGGCACTCTCGTTCGCCTACGCGCTGGCCGCGACGATCAGCGGGTTCGTCCCCTACCTCACGCTCACCCTCGGTGAGGCGACGGACTACGCGTGGTGGCACCCCGGTGTGATCCTGGCGATCATGTCGGCCGTCACGCTCGTGTCCGCCTGGCTGGCCACGCGCCGCGCCGTCGAGCCGGAGCTGGCGACCGATCCCGCGAGCGCGACGGCGACCGCGACGGCGAACGCAACGGCCTGATCGGGACGCGTCACGAACGGACGGATGCCGGCTGTCCGGCATCCGTCCGTTCCCGTGTGCAGGAACGCCCGGGCTAGAATCGAGCGACATCCCACACTCAGGCACGCTCACACAGTGCCGCACATATCGCTCGAGGAGTCCCGCCATGACCGACGCTCGCCCCGCACAGGGACCGATTCCGGACAAACCCGTACTGGAGGGCCTCGAGGACAAGTGGGATGCGGCGTGGTCCCGGCAGGGCACCTACCTGTTCGATCGCGCGCGTGCCGCGGAGGTGGGTCGCGAGGGCGTCTACTCGGTGGACACTCCCCCGCCGACCGCGTCGGGGAGTCTTCACATCGGGCACGTCTTCTCGTTCACGCACACCGACCTCAAGGTGCGGTACGAGCGCATGCGCGGCAAGACCGTGTTCTACCCGATGGGCTGGGACGACAACGGCCTGCCCACCGAGCGCCGCGTGCAGAACTACTACGGGGTGCGCTGCGACCCCTCACTCGCGTATGAGTCCGGCTTCACGCCCCCCTTCGAGGGCGGCGACAACAAGTCCAGCCGCGCCGCCGACCAGGTGCCGATCAGCCGCCGGAACTTCATCGAGCTGTGCGAGCGGCTGACCGTCGAAGACGAGAAGCACTTCGAGGCGCTCTTCCGCCAGCTGGGGCTCAGCGTCGACTGGACGCAGACCTACCGCACCATCTCGGACGACACGATCCGCACCAGCCAGCGGGCCTTCCTGCGCAACCTCGAGCGCGGCGAGGCCTACCAGGACCTCGCCCCCACCATGTGGGACATCGACTTCCGCACCGCCATCGCGCAGGCCGAGCTCGAGGAGCGCGACCAGCCGGCGGCGTTCCACCGCGTGGCGTTCCACAAGACCGACGGCTCGGGCGATGTGCACATCGAGACGACCCGCCCGGAGCTGCTGGCCGCGTGCGTCGCGCTCGTCGCGCACCCCGACGACGAGCGCTACCGGCCGCTGTTCGGCACGACCGTTCGCACCCCCCTCTTCGAGGTCGAGGTGCCGGTGCTGGCCCACCCCCTCGCCCAGCCCGACAAGGGCTCGGGCATCGCCATGATCTGCACCTTCGGCGACGTGACCGACATCATCTGGTGGCGCGAGCTGAACCTCCCCAACCGCACCATCCTCGGCCTCGACGGACGCATCGTCCCCGAGGCGCCGGAAGCGATCGAGACGGATGCCGGCGCCGCCGCGTACGCGGAACTCGCCGGCAAGACGGTGTTCAGCGCGAAGAAGCGCGTGGTGGAG
Source organism: Microbacterium sp. B35-04 (assembly GCF_010634885.1). Classification (NCBI taxonomy): domain Bacteria; kingdom Bacillati; phylum Actinomycetota; class Actinomycetes; order Micrococcales; family Microbacteriaceae; genus Microbacterium; species Microbacterium sp. B35-04. The sequence goes on from NZ_MWLP01000006.1 coordinate 67,750, forward strand.
CTGCTCCAGGAGTCCGGCGAGCTCGTCGGCGACCCGAAGCCCTTCACCCACGTCGTGAAGTTCTACGAGAAGGGCGATCGCCCGATGGAGATCGTCTCCACTCGTCAGTGGTACATCCGCAACGGCGCCCGCGACGAGGCGCTGCGCGAGAAGCTCATCACGCTCGGGAAGCAGATGTTGTGGCATCCCGATTTCATGCGCGTGCGCTTCGAGAACTGGACCAACGGCCTCACCGGCGACTGGCTCGTCTCGCGCCAGCGGTTCTTCGGCGTGCCGATCCCCGTATGGTACGCGCTCGACGAGAACGGCGAGCGGGACTACGACCGCGTCCTCACTCCCGACCACGCCTCGCTCCCCGTGGACCCGTCGACCGATGTTCCCGCCGGCTACACCGCCGATCAGCGCGGCGTTCCCGGTGGCTTCGAGGGCGAGAACGACATCTTCGACACGTGGGCGACCTCGTCGCTCACGCCGCAGCTCGCCGGCGGCTGGGAGCGCGACCCGGAGCTCTGGAACCTCGTCGCCCCGTTCGACATGCGCCCGCAGGGCCAGGACATCATCCGCACCTGGCTCTTCTCGACGCTGCTGCGCAGCGCCCTCGAGGACGACCGTGCGCCGTGGACGGATGCCGCGATCTCGGGCTTCATCGTGGACCCCGACCGCAAGAAGATGTCGAAGTCCAAGGGCAACGTCGTCACCCCGGCCGACATCCTGTCGCAGCACGGCTCGGACGCGGTCAGGTACTGGGCGGCGTCGAGCCGCCTCGGCACCGACGCGGCGTTCGACCCGCAGAACCCGACACAGGTGAAGATCGGCCGCCGGCTCGCGATCAAGGTGCTCAACGCGGCGAAGTTCGTGCTGTCGTTCCCCGTGCCCGAGGGCGCCCAGGTGACGCACGCGCTGGATGCCTCGATGCTCACGGCGCTGGACGCGGTGGTGCGCGACGCGACCAAGGCGCTGGACGCCTACGACCACGCACGAGCGCTGGAGCTGACGGAGTCGTTCTTCTGGACGTTCTGCGACGACTACCTCGAGCTGGTGAAGGAGCGCGCCTACAACCAGACCGACGTGGGGCAGGCCTCGGCCGCCCTGGCACTGCGCACGGCGCTCTCCACGCTGCTGCGGCTCTTCGCTCCCGTGCTCGCGTTCGCGGCGGAGGAGTCGTGGTCGTGGTTCAACGAGGGCTCGGTGCACAATGCCCAGTGGCCCGAGCCGCTCGGCATCGAGGGCGACCCGGCGGTGCTCCGCATCGTCGGAGAGGCGCTCATCGGCGTCCGTCGTGCGAAGACCGAGGCAAAGGTGTCGCAGAAGGCCCAGGTGTCACATGTCACGATCGGCGCTCCCGCTGACGCCATCGCCGCGCTGCGCCTGGCCGAGGGCGACCTGAAGGCCGTCGGTCGCATCGCCGAGATCCGCTACGACGAAGCCGACGCACTGTCGGTCACCGATATCGAGCTCGCACCGCAGGAGGACTGACATGCAGCTGGGAACCCGCTGGACATCCGGCGACGAACCGCCCCAGGCCGTGCCCGAGGCGCTGCGCCGCGGCATCCGCTCGGTCGATGAGACCATCCCGGCCGACCAGCTCGGTCAGCCGCGTCCGCACTGGACGCTCACCTGGCTCGAAGGCAAGCCGATCGCGGAGCTCGACACCGGCGTGATCGTGACACTCGATGCCGACGGCAAGGCCGTCGCCCGGAACGATCCGGACGACGGCTTCGGCTAGACCGGTTCGAAGAGACCGGGACTCAGTCCTCCGGAGCGTTGTGCGTCGATGCGGAGAGCAGCAGACGCACCGCGACGAGACTCGCGACCAGGGTGACGCCCGCGGCCAGCAGGAACGGCAGCCGCAGATCGATGCGCGCCACCCAGCCGCCGAGCAGGGTCGCGAAGGGGAAGATGCCCCACGTCAGCGTGCGGCTGATGCCCAGCACACGGCCGAACAGGTGCCCGGGCACGATCCGCTGCCGGAGGGCGCCCCACGGCACGTTCCAGGTCGAGACCGCCGCAGCCATGGTGGCGTAGGCGATCGTGGCCGAGATCGCCTCGGGCGCCGCCCACACCCCGGCGAGCCCGATGGCTGCGACGAAGTTGGCCGCGAGCATCACTCGGCCGCGTCCGAACCTGGCGACCAGTGACGCCGCCACCAGCGAGCCCGCGAGGCCGCCCAGCCCGATGCCGGCGGTGACGAGTCCGATGGCGGCCGGCGCGACGTGGTGCACATCGAGGAAGTAGAGGAACACCGGCGCCTGCGCGAACGCGAACGCGCAGCCGACGATCGAGGTGAAGAGGACCATCGAGCGGAGGAAGCGGTGGCTCCAGAGATAGGCGAGCGCTTCTCGTGCCGAGACGTTCGAAGGTGCGGATGCCGCTGCCTCGGGGTCGGCGTCGGTCTCGGTCTCGGCTCCCATGTCGGCCGTAGCGAGAGGCTCACCGGCTGCGACCGCGGCCTCTGCCGTCGATGCGCTGTTCTTCGGCACCGACCGCTCCGACTGCAGCGGCCGGGCGGCCGAGAGCGGCAGCATCACCGCCAGGACGATGGGGATGAGGTAGCCCGCAGCACCGACCCACAGCGGCAGCGCCAGCGAGATGGCGAACAGGACACCGGCGATCGGCGAGGCGATGAAGCTGTCGATCGTGATCTGCGCCGCCTGCAGCCAGCCGTTCGCACGATCCAGTGCAGGGCGCTGCACGACGCTCGGCACGATGGAGTTCGTCGCGTTGTCGAACAGCGTCTCTCCGAGGCCGAACACGAGCACGCCCGCGAACAGCCACCAGATGTCGATCGCCCCCGCGACGGTCAGGGCGGCCAGCCCCACCGCCGCGACTCCCCGGAGCCCATTGGCGATCGCCATGATCCATCGACGGTCGAAGCGGTCGACGATCATGCCGGCGGGCAGTCCGAAGACGAGCCAGGGCAGGAATGCCAGGGCGCCGATGGCCGAGATGGCGAGCGGGTCCCGGGTCAGGGTGGTCGCGACGAGCGGGACGGCGACGCGCCCCAGGCCGTCGGCCAGGTTGCTGAAGGCGGCGGCGGTCCACAGCTTGCCGAAGTCGCGGCCGAGTGGGACCCTGCCCGCCCGCCCGGCCGACGCTCCTGGAGGCTCTGCCGTGCCGAGCCGCTCGCTCATCGCGGGGGCATCCCCAGCGCGGCGAGTGCCTCGGCATCGCGACGTGCGCCGGTGGCGGTGGCTCGAGCGGACATCGCACGGCGCCACTCGGCACCGTGTCGCAGCTCGACGCGTGCGATGACGTAGGCATCGATGGCGGATGCCGTCCGCAGCAGCGTGCGGTCGAATCGTGTGGTGGCAGATGCCACGAACCCGCGTGCCGCGAGCTCGCCTGCCGTGATGGTGCTCATGACTGTGCTCCTAGGTCGGGGAGCGGGAAGACGTCTGCCCGAATGGTGACAGGGCGCACGTTCTCGCCGGTCTGATTGCGGTACTTGTCCACGGCCTCGTCGATCATGGCCATGATCTTGATGGTGAGCTCTTTGCTCTGCTCGGGGGTGAGTCGAGCGGTGGCCGTCGAGATGAGGGTGCCGTCCTGCCACGCCTCGTCTTCGCCTCCGATCCCCCGATTGACGAAGTCGAGCAGCTGCTCGTTGCGGTTGCGCAGGAATTCGTTCATGACGACCTGGGTCGCCGCCCGGCCGGCAGGGGTCGCCATGGCTTCGGGATTGGCGAACGACACACCGCCGACGGGGCGTTCCCACCACCGCTCGCGGCCCGTGCCCCGGTCCGCGGCCTCACGGATGAGGTCCTGCTTGGCGAGCGCGCGGAGGTGGTAGCTCGTCGAGCCGCTGGACTCCCCCAGCCGCTCGGCCAGCGAACTCGCCGTCTGCGGGCCGTACTGGCTCAGGATGTCGTAGATCCTCACGCGCAGGGGGTGGGCCAGCGCTCGGAGCGCACCGGAATCGAGGACCCGGTCTTGGTGCGGACGCTGAGCGTCGGCGCCTGCGGCGTCCGGCTGCTGCGGTGTCTCGTTCTCTGGCATGTCCTCACGATAGCAATGCAAAGGAATCTTTGCAAGGGTTTTTTTGCAAGTAGTTGTTTGCAAACGGATCTCGGCATTCCCCGACCGCGCCACTAGGCTGGTCGCCATGCCGAACGCCAACCCGCTCCTGTCCCCCAGCGCCCTGCCCTACGGAATTCCGGACTACTCCGCGATCCGCCCCGAGCACTATCTGCCCGCGTTCGAGCAGGCGTTCGCGGCGCACACGGCCGAGGTCTCGGCGATCACGCGGGTGCGCTCCATGCCGACATTCGAGAACACCCTGGTCCCGCTCGAAGAGAGTGGGCGACTTCTGGGCGATGTCGCGCGGACGTTCTACACCGTGTCGTCGGCGGATGCGACATCCGAGATCCAGGAGATCGAGGAGCAGCTGGCGCCGCTCATGTCGGCGCACCAGGACTCGATCCAGCTGGACTCCGATCTGTACTGGCGGATCAAGACGATCCACGACCAACTGGACCAGCTCGACCTCACGGCGGAGCAGCGGTATCTCGTGGAGCGCCACTACACCGAGATGTCCCACGCCGGCGCCGGCCTCGACGACGACGCGAAGAAGCGCCTCACCGAGCTGAACCAGCGCTTGTCGACGCTCACCACGCAGTTCGAGAAGAACCTCCTCGCCGATACCAACGACTTGGCGGTCGTGTTCGACGACGCCTCCCAGCTCGACGGGCTCTCGGAGGGCGAGCTGTCCGCGGCCGCGCAGGCCGCCGCCGACCGTGGCCTCGACGGCAAATGGGTCGTCACACTCACGCTGTTCACGGGCCACCCCTACCTGTCGAGTCTGACCGACCGGGAAGCACGCGCACGCCTGCTCGCGGCATCCCGTTCACGCGGCTCTCGCGGCAACGAGCACGACAACCGTGCCACCCTGCTGGAGATCGTGCGCCTGCGGGCCGAGCGAGCGGCGCTGCTGGGGTACGACTCGCACGCCGCCTACATCACGTCGGATGAGACCGCGGGCTCTCCTGCAGCGGTGCACGACCTGCTCCGACAGCTCGCGGTGCCCGCGGCCCGCAATGCGCGCCGTGAGCAGCAGAAGCTGCAGGCGATCATCGACGCCGGGAGCGATCCGTTCCTGCTCGAGGCGCACGACTGGGCGTTCTACACCGAGAAGGTGCGGGCTGCGGAGTACGACCTCGACCGGGCTGCGCTGCGCCCGTGGTTCGAAGCCGAGCGTGTGCTGCAGAACGGCGTGTTCCGCGCCGCGACCGACCTGTACGGCATCACGTTCAGCGAACGCGGCGATCTCGGCGCGTACCACGACGACGCACGCGTCTTCGAGGTGCACAACGCCGACGGATCCACCCTCGGGCTCTACATCCTCGACCTGTACACGCGTGACACGAAGCGCGGCGGCGCCTGGATGAACTCGATCGTTCTGCAGTCGCGCCTGCGCGGGACGCAGCCCATCGTGGTCAACAACCTCAACGTACCGAAGCCCGCCGAGGGGCGACCGACGCTCCTCAGCCTCGACGAGGTCACGACGCTGTTCCACGAATTCGGTCACGCGCTGCACGGCCTGTTCGCGACGGTCACCTACCCGCACTTCGCGGGCACCAACGTGTACCGGGACTTCGTGGAGTTCCCGAGTCAGGTGAACGAGATGTGGATCTACTGGCCCGAGATCCTCGGGTCGTATGCCCGCCACATCGACACCGACGAGCCGCTTCCGAGCGAGATCGTCGAGAAGCTGCATGCCTCCGAGGCGTTCAACCAGGGCTTCGCGACCAGCGAGTACCTGGCGGCGGCGTGGCTCGACCAGGCGTGGCACTCGCTCTCGGTCGACGAGGCGGCGGCCGACCTCGACGTCGCTGCGTTCGAGGCATCCGCTCTCGCCGACATCGGCCTCGACAACCCGGTGGTGCCGACGCGCTACTCGTCGACGTACTTCGCGCACGTCTTCTCGGGCGGCTACAGCGCCGGCTACTACTCGTACATCTGGAGCGAGGTCCTCGACGCCGACACCGTGGAGTGGTTCCGTGAGAACGGCGGCCTCCGCCGCGAGAACGGCGACCGCTTCCGCGATCGACTGCTGGGCGTCGGCGGATCGAAGGATCCGCTCGAGGCGTACCGGGACTTCCGCGGGCGGGATGCAGAGATCCAGCCGCTGCTCGAGCGCCGCGGCCTCGCAGGGTAGGCGCTAGCCACCGCCGGCGTGGGCTATCGCCCATGCCGCCGCTGCCGCGCGCGTCGGCACTCCGAGCTTCGTCCGGGCATTGGCGACGTGCCGGTGCACCGTGTGGACGCTGAGGAAGAGCTCGGCCGCGATCTGCGCATCCGTCTTGCCCTGTGAGATCAGCACGAGCACCTCTCGCTCCCTGGCCGAGATCGGAGAGGCCATCCGGCCCGGCCCCGTCTCCGGCTCCCGCGTGTCGGCCACGAGTCCGCCGGGGAGCTGCGCGTCGGTGACGCCGTCGAAGGCGAGCGCAGGGCGCAGGAAGCCGGCGGCGTCGCCGTGCCACGGGTGATGAGCGGAGCCGTCGAGCACCTCCAGCCGCGCACCGGGGATCGCGGCCGCGGCGGCGGCACCGAGCGCGAGGGGAATGGCCCGATCTCCTCTCCGGTGCAGCACGAGGGCGGGCGTCCGCACGCGAGACGCTGCCGCGCGAGCGTCGAACGAGTACACCGCGCGAAGCCCCGCAGCCGCGGCATCGGCGGTCGCGGTCGATCGCTGGTGGCGGGCGTAGGCGCGGCGCTGCTCCGCCGTGGCGTCCGGGTAGAAGATGTCGGACATCACTCGCGAGCTGACCCCCCAGCTGCGGCGCACCAGCTCGACGAGTGCCGCACGGTCGGCGGGCGAGGCGATCGAGGAGCCGTCGAGGTACGCCCCGGACAGGATGAGACGCCGCACGCGATCCGGATGCCGCGCCGCGAACTCGACCGCGACCGCGCACCCGGACGAGCCCGCGAACAACGTCGCCTCCGGTGCGTCGGCCGCGTCGAGCACCGCCTTCATCGCCGCGACGTGAGGCTCGAGGCTCTCGGGAGTCTCGGGGCGCGACCGTGAGAGCCCGCTTCCGGGCGGGTCCGTCCGGATGACGCGACGATGACGCGCCATCTCCTCCACGAACGCGCGGAAGGGCGCGTACTCCCAATCGCGCTCGAGATGACTCATCCACCATCCCCCGATGAGCAGGGGCGCGCCGGACCCGATCTCCGACCATGCGACGTCGTCGGAGCCCGACCAGACGTAGCTGACGGTGGACACGACATCAGTATGGGCCACGCTCCCGCCCGCCGCGGGCGGGGCGTGGCCGCCGGCGCGCGGCGCCTCGGGCTCGCTCACCGATCGAGCGCTATCCCAGCCGGGCGAGCAGGGCAGTCGCGCGTGGATGCCTCAGGGCGATCCAGGTCGCGTCCGCGCGCGCGACCACACCACCGCTCTCGTCGACCATCGCGGCGGACGTCTCGTACCGCCGACCGTGCTGCTCGCGGGTCCAGCTGTGGAGTACGAGATGCTCCCCGACGCGTGGACGGCGTTCCACGTGGCCCGTGATCGTCCCCAGCAGGCACAGGATGCGCTCTTCCAGCGCGTGCGCCGGGTAGCTCGGGCAGTCGAGCGCAGCCCACACCGCGGGATAGTCGGCGACGCCCGCGTGCGACACGTGCGTGTCGACGCTCCACGGCGCGGCGAGACGCGTGCCACCGGCCAGTGGGCCCGGCGTGACGTGCATGCCGTCCACGCGCTCCGTTCCGCACACGACGCAATCGGCCAGAGCGTGGCGCACGCCGGCCAGCGGGTAGCGGGATCTCGCCGCGAGCGCTTCGTCATAGGTGGGCGCGGCCGGCATGGCCGCATCCACGAGGCGACCCGGGCGCGCCCGCGCGAGAAGTCGCCGCCGGTCGAAAACCAGTCCGCCACCACTCCCGTCACCGACCACCGGCAGCTCGCGGCCGAGAGGGATCGGCCGGTGCAGGACCACGGTGGTCGTCTCCGCGTCGATGTGCTGGGCGATGGAGCCGGCGGCGAAGCCGCCGTTGGCGGAGCGGCGTGGACCGTTCAGCCGGCGATCGATGGCGACGGTGCCGATCTGTTCGGGCGAGGTGGCGAAGTCGGGCGCCGAGAGGGCGTGCGTCGAGGAGGGGTCGAGTTCGAGGGCGGGAAGAGCGAGTGCTGACATGCTCCGAGTAAAGGCGTGGCGGCACCCGCCCCGCCTCGCCCGATCCGGCTATTCGCGCATGGCCCGAAATGGCCAGACCGAGGGAGGCTGATGCCGTCGGAGCTCGTCAGATCAGCTGGAGCTCTCGCGCGAACGCCCGCACACGATCGGCCATCACCGTCGGCACTTCGGCGACGGCGAAGTGTCCGCCCTCGCTCAGCCGCTCGAAGGTGCGCAGGTCACGGTAGAAGCGCCGCGCGAGCGATTCCGGGTAGTCGCCCTCGTGGCGCTGGATGTGGACGGATGCCGGGATCACGACCGGGGGCATCTCGTCGGGCTGGTCTGCCCCCTCGTAGTACGGGCGGAACGAAGAGCCGATGCTCTGCGTCGTCCAGTAGATCATCGCCTCCGTGAGGATGCGGTCGCGCGAGATCCGGCGTTCGACCGCCCGTGGATCCCCCGCGGGCGTGTCGCTCCACTCCACGAGCTTCTCGGCCAGCCAGGCGACGAGCCCCGCCGGAGAGTCGTTCAGCGCGGCCGCCAAGGTGTCGGGTCGCGTCCCCTGCACGTGCCCGTACGCGCCGTTCGCACCACCCCACTGCTCGAGGCGGGCGAAGAACGCCACCTCGTCGGGCGCCGTGAGGTCCGGTCGCTCGACCATCGACGGGAAGTGGGAGTGCGTCACGATGACCCCGGCGATCGCGTCGGGGTACGAGCCGGCGATCAGATCGTTCACGTTGGCCGAGACGTCCTCGCCGTACGTGAGATACCTCTCGTAGCCCAGCACCTCCGTCATGAGGGCGTGCATCGTGGCCGCGAGGCGGACCTCGGTGACCGGCCCGTCGGCATAGACCGACGAATAGGCGAAGCCCGGGAAGCTCGGCACCACCACGTGGAAGTCGGGCAGCAGGTCGGCGAAATCCAGCTGCAGTGCGAACGTGTGCGGCCAGCCGTGCATCACCAGCAGCGCCGGCGCGTCGGCGCGTTCGGAGCGCAGATGCGCGAAGTGGACCGTGCTGTCGCCGACCTCGGCGAGGAACTGGGGATGCCGGTTCAGCCACCGTTCGCGGCTGCGCCAGTCCCAGGTGCGCCAGGTCGCGACGAGTTCCGCAAGGTAGTCGGCGCTCATGCCGGCCCGCGGCCGGCGGGGCGAGTCCGGCAACGGCCGGAAGCGATCGAGACGCTCGCTCAGATCGGCGAGTTCGGAATCGGGCACCTGGATGGAGAAGGGGCGCGGGCTGTTCACACGCCGAAGCTACTCGGCACCTCCGACACGCGCGCGCATCGCCTGCATGGCCCGCTTCGTCCGCGCGAAGGTGGTCCGCCGGCCTCCCGACGGGACCGCGCGGATGGATCAGGCGCTCTTGCGCTTCTCCCGCAGGACGAAGGTCGGCGCTGCGCCCTCTTCCACGGCGGCCCGGGTCACGATGACCTTGTCTACGTCGTCGGTCGAGGGGATGTCGAACATGATCGGGCCGAGAACGTCCTCGAGGATCGCGCGCAGGCCGCGCGCGCCGGTCTTGCGTGCCACGGCCAGATCGGCGATGGCTTCGAGCGCTTCGCGGTCGAACTCGAGCGCCACACCGTCCAGTTCGAACATGCGGTGGTACTGCTTCACGAGCGCGTTCTTCGGCTCGGTGAGGATCTCCATGAGCGCTTCGCGATCGAGCGGAGATACAGACGCCACCACCGGCAGCCGGCCGATGAACTCGGGGATCAGGCCGAACTTGTGCAGGTCTTCGGGCTGCACATCGCCGAACAGATTGAGGTCTTCGTCCTTGCGGTGCAGCGAGGCGCCGAAGCCGACGCCGTGCTTGCCGACGCGTGACGAGATGATGTCTTCCAGCCCGGCGAAGGCGCCGGCCACGATGAACAGCACGTTCGTCGTGTCGATCTGGATGAACTCCTGGTGGGGATGCTTGCGACCGCCTTGCGGCGGCACGGATGCGACGGTGCCCTCGAGGATCTTCAGGAGCGCCTGCTGGACGCCCTCCCCCGACACGTCGCGGGTGATCGACGGGTTCTCGGCCTTGCGGGCGATCTTGTCGACCTCGTCGATGTAGATGATGCCGGTCTCGGCGCGCTTCGTGTCGAAGTCGGCGGCCTGCAGCAGCTTGAGGAGGATGTTCTCGACGTCCTCGCCGACATACCCCGCCTCGGTCAGTGCGGTCGCGTCCGCGACGGCGAACGGGACGTTGAGGCGCTTGGCCAGGGTCTGTGCGAGGTAGGTCTTGCCGCACCCCGTGGGCCCGAGCAGGAGGATGTTGCTCTTCGCGAGCTCGATCTCGTCGGCGCGCTGCTCGGCGGACTGGATCGTGCCGTGTGCGCGCACGCGCTTGTAGTGGTTGTACACCGCGACCGACAGCGCCCGCTTGGCATCGGTCTGACCGACCACGTACTCCTCGAGGAACGCGAAGATCTCGCGCGGCTTGGGAAGATCGAAGTCTGCGACGACGCCCGACGAGGACTCGGCCATGCGCTCTTCGATGATCTCGTTGCAGAGCTCGACGCACTCGTCGCAGATGTAGACGCCCGGCCCAGCGATGAGCTGCTGGACCTGCTTCTGGCTCTTGCCGCAGAAGGAGCACTTGAACAAGTCGGCGCTTTCACCGATGCGTGCCATGCCGCTCCTCCTCGTGACGTCGGGGGCAAGCCCCCCAGCTGTTCTCCGAGCCTAATAGCTGACGCCGACATGCGGCGGCATTGCGACGCACGTTGTGGAATCGGCGGTTTCGCGCTCAGCGGACGCCCCGCCGCCCGGCCGCACGACGACGCCCCGCCGCCCGGAGAATCCGGGCGACGGGGCGTTGAAGAACCGCTGCTGTCGAAGCGACTACTTCGTCAGGGCAGCCTGCTGGCCGCGCTTGCGCGTGGTGAGCACCTGGTCGACGAGGCCGTACACGACGCTCTCCTCGGCGGAGAGGATCTTGTCGCGGTCGATGTCCTTGTTGACCTCTTGCTGCGTCTTGTTGGAGTGCTTCGCGAGCGTCTCTTCGAGCCAGGTCCGCATGCGGAGGATTTCCGCGGCCTGGATCTCGATGTCGGACGCCTGACCGTGCCCGGCCTCGCCGACGGCGGGCTGGTGGATCAGGATGCGGGCGTTCGGCAGCGCGAGGCGCTTGCCGGGCGCACCGGCGGCCAGCAGCACGGCCGCCGCCGACGCCGCCTGACCGAGCACGACCGTCTGGATCTGCGGCGACACGTATTGCATGGTGTCGTAGATCGCCGTCATCGCCGTGAACGAGCCGCCGGGCGAGTTGATGTACATGATGATGTCGCGGTCGGGATCCTGGCTCTCGAGCACCAGGAGCTGGGCCATGACGTCATCCGCCGAGGCGTCGTCGACCTGGACGCCCAGGAAGATGACGCGGTCCTCGAAGAGCTTGTTGTACGGGTCCTGGCGCTTGTAGCCGTAGGCCGTGCGCTCCTCGAACTGCGGCAGGATGTAGCGGCTGCCGGGCATCTGGAGGCCCTGGGGTGCCAGCGGCGCGCCGCCGAAGGTGGGGGTCTGCATTCGGGTTCTCTCTCTTTCGCCTTCGGGTGCCGTCAGCTCGCGGATCCGGCGGTGCCGCCGCCGCCGATGACGTCGAGTGCCGAGTCGCGGATGTGGTCGACGAAGCCGTACTCGAGCGCTTCCGGAGCGGTGAACCAGCGGTCGCGGTCACCATCGGCATTGATCTGCTCGACGGTCTTGCCGGTCTGGGCCGCCGTGATCTCGGCGAGGCGCTTCTTCATGTCGAGGATCAGCTGGGCCTGGGTCTGGATGTCGCTCGAGGTGCCGCCGAAGCCGCCGTGCGGCTGGTGCAGGAGCACGCGCGCGTTCGGCGTGATGTAGCGCTTGCCCTTGGTGCCGGCCGTCAGGAGCAGCTGCCCCATCGATGCCGCCATGCCGATGCCGACCGTGACGATGTCGTTGGGGACGAACTGCATGGTGTCGTAGATCGCCATGCCGGCCGTGATCGACCCGCCGGGCGAGTTGATGTAGAGGTAGATGTCCTTCTCGGAATCCTCGGCGGCGAGAAGCAGGATCTTCGCGCAGATCTCGTTGGCGTTGTCGTCGCGCACCTCCGACCCCAGCCAGATGATGCGGTCCTTCAGCAGCCTGTCGAAGACGCTGGTCGCGACAAGTGGTTCGGCCATGTGTACTCCTGTTTCCTTGGGTCGCCATCGAATCTACCGGCGCGTCACGAGCGACCCGCCCGTGTTCGCCCTGGGCAGATCAGGCGGTGCCGTCGCTCAGCTCATCGGCGTACGCGGCGACCGATCGTGTGTATCGGCTGAGGTGCGGGGCGAGGGTTCGCAGGGCGACGGATGCCGCCTCCCGCTCGCGACCGAGCGACACCAGGGCGAGAGCCAGAAAGGCCGACGCCTCGTCGTGGAGCGGCGAAGCGGGCTCGCGGGACAGCTCCGCCCGCAGCAGCCCGACCGCTTCCTCCGCGCGCCCGAGATTGCGCAATGTGCTCGCGAGCTGGATCACGGCCTGCGGCCGGTGCACGTCGTCCAGCCCTGCGTCGAGGGCTGCGCGATACAGCGGGGCGGCGTCCGCCTCGAGCCCGGCGGCGTCTCGCGCGCCAGCACGCTCGAACAGCGCGACCGGGTCGCCGACCGGCCGCTCGGCCGCGAGGGCGTCGATCCGCTCGACCCTGGATTCGTCGCTCAGCCCGTCATCGTTCCAGACGGCCTCGATACGCGCGGCCCAGTCGTCGTGCACGGTTCCTCCTCGATGAAGAAGGGGACGGATGCCGCGGCATCCGTCCCCCGATCACTGCGGTCGCAGCGATTACTCCTTGTCGGCCGCGGCCTTCTTGGCCGGAGCCTTCTTGGCCGGAGCCTTCTTCGCAGCCGGCTTCTCGGCCGGGGCCGCTTCGGCGTCGGCGTCGGCGTCGGCAGCAGCCTTCTTGGCGGCGGGCTTGCGGGCGGGCGCCTTCTTCGCGGGCGCCGCGGCCTCTTCCGCCTCGATCACGGCGTCTGCGTCGGCTGCGGCATCCGCGATCTCCTCCGCCTCGTCGACGACTGCTGCTTCGTCCGCAGCCTCGTCCTCGGTGGCGACGAAGCCGCTGAGGTCGACCGGGTTGCCGTTGGTGTCGACGACCGTGACCTTGCCGAGCGCGACGGCCAGGGCCTTGTTGCGGGCGACCTCGCCGATCATCGCGGGGAGCTGGTTGCCCTCCTGCAGCGCGTTCACGAACTCCTGCGGAGCCATGCCGTACTGGGCGGCGGACTGCACGAGGTACTGCGTGAGCTCGTCCTGCGACACCTGGACGTTGACCGTCTCGGCGATCTTGTCGAGCAGCATCTGCGTCTTGAACTGCTTCTCGCTCGCCTCGGCGACCTCGGCGCGGTGCACGTCGTCCTCGAGACGGCCTTCACCTTCGAGGTGGTTGTGCACCTCGTCCTCGATGAGCTGCGGCGGAACGGGGATCTCGACCTGCTCCAGCAGCGTCTCGATGAGCTTGTCGCGCGCGGCGGAGCCCTGCGAGAAGGCGCCCTGCTGGCCGACCCGCTCCTTGAGGCTGTCACGCAGCTCGGCGATGGTGTCGAACTCGCTCGCGATCTGAGCGAAGTCGTCGTCGGCCTCGGGAAGCTCGCGCTCCTTGACGGCCTTGACGGTCACCGAGACCTCGGCTTCGTCGCCGGCGTGGTCGCCGCCGACGAGCTTCGAGCGGAACGTGGTGTCCTCACCGGCGGTGAGCGACTCGATGGCCTCGTCGATGCCCTCGAGCAGCTCGCCCGAGCCGACCTCGTACGACACGCCCTCGGCGCGGTCGATCTCGGCGTCGTCGATGGTCGCGACGAGGTCCAGCTCGACGAAGTCACCGGTGGCTGCGGGGCGGTCGACCGTGACGAGCGTGCCGAAACGGGCGCGCAGACGGTCGAGCTCCTCGTCGATCGCGGTCTCGTCGACCTCGATGGCGTCGACCTCGACGGTCGTGCCCTCGAACGAGGGCAGGTCGAACTCGGGGCGCACGTCGACCTCGACGGTGACCTCGAGGTCGCCCGAGAAGTCCTTCTCGTTCGGCCACTCGGTGACCTCGGCCGACGGGCGGCCGAGCACGCGCAGCTCGTGCGACGCGGCGGCCTCACGGTAGAACGTGTCGAGGCCTTCGCTGACGGCGTGCTCCAGCACCGCGACGCGGCCGATGCGCTGGTCGATGATCGGAGCGGGCACCTTGCCCTTGCGGAAGCCGGGGATCTGCACGTCCTGCGCGATGTGCTCATACGCGTGCTTGATCGACGGCTTGAGCTCGTCGGGGCTGACCGTGATGTGCAGCTTCACCCGGGTCGGGCTGAGCTTCTCGACGGTGCTGTTCACCATGCCTGTACTTCTCCTCTATCGGACCGCGCGAGGACGCGGCAGTTGAAGGTCTGGGTTCGGAATTCTGAGGGCCGTGATTGTCGGGGCGACAGGATTTGAACCTGCGGCCTCCCGCTCCCAAAGCGGGCGCTCTACCAAGCTGAGCTACGCCCCGGGCGGGTTCGCACGCGTGCGTGCGCCCTTTCTGCGCTCCGAAAAGCACAGTGGCCCCGAGAAGTCTAGCCGACCCGCCCGGGCCGTACCTGCGCGGGCCTCAGATCGACTCCACCCAGGCGGCTCGCCAGGCGGGCGCCGGGAACGGCTTCGTCCAGTACGCCGTCTCCTTGGCGATTCGACCATCGCGCATCTCGAAGAGGAAGACCGTCTGATATGGGTCGCCGTCGCCGTAATCGAGATCGGCCTCCAGCACCCACAGGTCGCCCTCGCCGTTGAGCTGCCGGGGCGAGATGGTCGGCAGCTGCGGAAACGCTCCGTAGATCGCACGGCGATTGGCGGCGCCGACGATGCGCTCCCCGGATTGCGGCCACTCCATGACCGCGTCGTCATGGAACAGATCGTCCATCCCGCCGATCTCGCCGGCGTTGAGCGTCGCGACGAGCGCTTCGACAACGTGCCTGCCCGTGCGTTCCATCGCAGCGGTCCTTCCCTCAGCCGCGCGTCGGGACTGCGGGTCGGAAATGTTTGACCGCCGCGATGTACTACGATTGGGCGGTGCCCGCTCGCGGGCGCACGGGGATGTAGCTCAATGGTAGAGCCTCAGTCTTCCAAACTGATGGTGCGGGTTCGATTCCCGTCATCCCCTCCACAGGGCCCCCAACGTGCCGCCGAGGCGATACCGCGGGCCTTTCGCGCGGACGCCGTCCGAAACGGTCATCCCGATCCATCGTCCGACCCGCGAATGCCGGCCTGCTGCTCGGCCCCTCGGAGGAAGGGCCGGGGGCGGAACTTCTCAGGATGGCTCAACCACGAGGCCGCGACGGGAGGAAACTCCATCCGGAGGCGGTGCCGGTCCATTCGCCGCTCTGTTTCATCGGGATCGTCGATGATCGTGTCGATCGCCGTCGTCAACCAGTCCGTCAGCACCTCGGCGTTCGGCTCGTCGATCTCGGCGATGATGCCGCGCGCGAGAGGAAGGTAGTGCCGAATGCCGCTGCGCTGCCCGAGACCCATGTCCTTGGCTCGCGAAGCCCTGTAGGCCTCGAGCGCATCGACCAGTCGGCGTCGCTCGGAGCGGCGGATGAGTTCCACGTTCTGCCTGGCCAGCCGATTCGCAGCCGACGACGCCCGCAGTGCCGCCACTGCGAGCACTGTGGCCACTGCAGCCGAGATGAGCGCGACGACGAGGGCGGTCAGCCCCACTCGACTCTGGCCTTCCAGCAGAGTGACCACGACGTCGAGCCGGCAGCTGACGGGATCCAGGCGCTCCTCACAGCCTCCCACGGGGCAACCATACTGTCCGGGTCCAGACGCGCACAGGGCGATGCTGCGGGTGCGGCCGACGGCCGACGGCCGAAGGCCGCCCCGGTGGCGGCCCTTCGTGCTCAGGCGATCCGCGCTATTGCGCCGGCGCCGCAGCGGGCAGACTGACAGCAGCACCGTTCACCACTCGCTCAGGAGGCGTGATGAGCAGCCGGAAGCCGCCACCCGGTCCGCCGCAGCCGCGCAAGCTGCCGCGCCGCCCGGCATCGACCCTCGCCGAGAAGTGGACGCGCATCGACGACGTCGACGTCTTCTATCGCGAGTCGCCGCGGCCGTCCCGCGATCCTCGCGTCATGGCCCACGTGCACGGGTTCGGCCTGTCGGGCCGCTACCTGCTGCCGACGGCCGAGATGCTCGCCGACGATTTCCACACGTACGTCCCCGACCTTCCGGGCTTCGGCCGCAGCGGCAAGCGTCGAGACATGCTCGACATCCCGGACCTCGCGCGCGCCGCGCTCGATTTCCTCGACGATCGCGGCGTGGAGAAGGCCTCGCTCGTCGGCAACTCGATGGGATGCCCTGTCATCATCGAGTTCGCCCACCGGTACCCCGAGCGGATCGACCGCGCCGTGCTCGTCTCCCCCGCCGGAGGACTGTTCAATCAGCCGCTTCGCCGGGCGATGAAGCAGCTCTCGCAGGACGCTCCGCGCGAGCCCGTCCGGATGGCGCGCGTCGCCGTTCCCGACTACGTCCGGTTCGGCGTGCCCAGCACCGTGCGCATGTTCCGCTCGCTCACGCAGTATCCGTCGCTCCAACGACTGCTCGAGATGCGCATCCCGACGCTCGTCGTGCTGGGGCAGCGCGACCCGCTGCTGCCGCACGCGCACCGCGTCGACGAGATCGCCAGCCAGACAGACAGCCATGTGCTCGTCGTGATGCTGGAGGGCGCCGCGCACGCGATCAACTTCAGCCATCCCGGACAGCTGGCGCACGTCATCCGTCAATTCATGGACGATCTGCCGATCGAGAACGACCCGGCCTGGCCGGGGCACGTGCGGCTCTACGAGGTGCACCGGGGCAAGCATCACCCGCCGGCGCGGCCCAGCGAGTGACGCGCGCGCCTTGGCGCCGCGGCCGAGCCCCCGGCTTCAGCCGACGGGGCGGGCCTTGACGTGCTCCTGCACGTGCGCGAGGTAGTGCTGGGCGTTGCGCAGCAGTCCGGCGCGCTCTTCGTCGGTCAGCTCACGACGCACCTTGCCGGGAACGCCGGCGACGAGTGAGCCGTCCGGGATGTCGGATCCCTCGAGCACGACCGCACCGCCGGCGATGAGGCATCCCGAGCCGATCCTGGCGCCGTTGAGCACCACCGCCCCCATGCCGATGAGAGACCCGTCGCCGATCGTGCAGCCGTGCACCACGGCGTTGTGCCCGACCGACACGTTCTCTCCGATCACGACGGGACTGCCGGCGTCGACGTGCACCGACACGTTGTCCTGCAGGTTGCTGTTCGCGCCCACGGTGATCGTGTCGCCGTCGGCGCGGAGCACCGCGTTGTACCAGACGCTCGCACCCGGACCGAGGGTGACTCCCCCGACGATGCGTGCGCCGGCGGCCACGAACGACGTGGGGTGGAGGTCGGGCGTCCTGCCCGCCGCGGCGAGGACGGAGGCTTCAGCTGCGATCGTCATGACCCGACCCTATTCGCGAGCGCCGCCTCGATGGCCTCGGTGTACCAGGGCGCGAGACTGTCGGCGAAGGTCACCGTGAGGTGATCCTGGTCGCGATAGATGTTCGCACCCCCCACCACGGGCGCGCACGTGTCCTCTCCGCAGAACACGTCGGTGAAGTCGAGCAGCGTCACCGCGTCGAGACCGGCTGCCGCGTCCCGCAGCGGATCGTCCTCCACGAGCACATCGGAGCGGGCGCCGTCGCACTCCGACACGTCACGGGTGCGCAGGCACTTGTTCGGGTCGGTCTCCCAGACCGGGTTGTCGACCACCGTGATGACGGGGACGCCCCGATCGGTGACCGTGCTCCACGCCTCGCGGTAGCCGGCGACAGCGGCGTCATGGGCCGAGTCGTACCCGGCCGACGAGTACGGGGTCGTGGCGATGGCCGCGGTGAACACGGCATCGAGGTCGGCATCGTCGATCGCGTTCTGCACACGGTCGCGCCACTCGGTGCACGCCGCGCCGAAGGCGCCGGGCGTCGAGAGCGGTGTCGTGTTCCAGGGGCAGGCGCCCTTGAACCAGGTCACGAGCTGCCAGCCGTTCTCGTCGGCCATGCGCTGGAACGTCGACAGCAGCTGGTACGCGTGGCTGTCGCCCACGAGCGCGACCCTCGGGGCGCCGGGGTCGTCCGATCCGAACGTGCACGACACCGGTCGCGCGTCGGTGAGCTGCACGAAGCATTGCGGATACTCGGGGCGGTCGATGCCGGCGAAGCCCGGCGCGGGCAGGATCTGGCCGCCGAAGTCGGCGTCGGCGCAGGAAGGATCCAGAACGGATGCCGCGCCGAAGCACTCCGGCGGGTTCTGCTGCAGCGTCGCGATATCGCGCGTGCCCTGGTTGTACAGCGGCGCGTTGACGAGCCACGCGGTGCCGGCGACGAGGGCGACGACGATCATCGCGGCGAGCGACGACCACAGCGTGACGCGCGCGGGCCGAGAGGTGAGCACTTTCCAGCCCCGTGCGGGGTCTTCGACGAAGCGCTTGGTGAGCCACGCGAGCACGAAGCACAGCACCAGGAGGGCGACGCGGTGGTAGATGGTGAGACCCCAGAAGGGCACGGACGGCGCGATGACGATCAGCGGCCAATGCCAGAGGTACAGCGAGTACGAGATGTCGCCGACGAACTGCGCCGGGCGGATTGCGAGCAGGCGTGTCGGGTACCACCAGCGGTCCGTGTTGGACGCGGCGATCACCGCCGCCGCGCCCAGCGTGGGCACCGCCGCCATGTACCCGGGGAACGGGGTCTGCCCGTCGAAGGTGAAGGCGGCGTACAGCAGCATCAGGATGCCCGCCCACCCGAGCACGAAGCTGCCGATCGCGTTGCGTACGCGCAGCATCGGCACGAGCGCGACGAGCGCCCCGACGCCGAACTGCCACATCCGGCCGAACGTGACGAAGTAGGCCGGCGCCGGGTTCGTGATGGTGAAGATCACGCAGAACACGAACGACACCACGGCCACGACGCCGAGAGCGGCGATGACGGTGCGGCGCCGCTCGCCGCGGAACCACTTCACGCCGATCCACGCCGCCAGCAGCATGATGAGCGGCCACATCACGTAGAACTGCTCTTCGAGCGACAGTGACCAGTAGTGCTGGACCGTGGTCGGCGAGCCGGCGTGGTTGAGGTAGTCCGCCGAGTTGAGCGCCAGGTACCAGTTCTCTACGTAGAACGTCGACGCCAGGATCTCGCGCACCTCGTTCGGCAGGGCCGAGGTGGGCATCAGGTACGGCGACATCACCACGACCGCGCAGAAGAGCAGGACGAGAAGGGATGCCGGCAGCAGACGCCGTGCGCGCCGGGCCCAGAACTGACCCAGCCTGACGGTGCCGGTGGCGGTGAGCTCGCGCATCAGATGCGCCGTGATGAGGAAGCCCGAGATCACGAAGAAGATGTCGACGCCGATGTAGCCGCCGGTGAGGCGACCCGGCCAGAAGTGGTAGAGCACGACGCAGAGCACGGCGATGGCGCGCAGACCCTGCACGTGCGGGATGAACCGGGACGGCTCGGCGTGTTCGGGCGAGCGGTCGCGGGGCTCGCGGGTCACGGTCTTGGCGGGGGCGCTCAGATGCTGCGGTCCGAGGTCGTGATCGGCGGAAGGCACGAATCGACGTTAGCCGCTGTCGCGCGTCCGGCCCGCACCCGCGGCGCGGATTCGCCGGTTTAGCCCAGCCTTGTCTTGCTTGCGGAATTACTCCCGCTGAGTAGCGTTGCAGTCACTGGAGGGCGATCGCCGAGTTGAGCGACCCTCCGCACGATGGAGGCGACAGATATGACGAACACCCAGACCACCCCCGCAACCGCAGCGAACCCCGACGTCGCCGCCGCGACGGCGCAGTTCCTCACCCCCGTCGTCCTGGGCCTGCAGGCCCTGGCCGTGAACGGAAAGCAGGCGCACTGGAACGTGCGCGGCGCGAACTTCATCGCGATCCACGAGCTCCTCGACTCCGTCGTCGCCCACGCGCAGGACGGCGCCGACCAGGCCGCGGAGCGCATCGTCGCCCTGGGCCTGCCGGTCGATGCCCGCGTCGGCACCGTGGCGCAGAAGACGGCGACGGCCGTGCCCGCCGGCTTCACGCAGTGGGACGCGCTCATCCGCAACGTGATCACCGACATGGACACCGTCATCGCGGACGTCCAGGCGGCGATCGACGGGCTGGACGAGTTCGACCTGACGAGCCAGGACATCGCGATCGGCATCAAGGAGTCCCTCGAGAAGGACCGCTGGTTCCTCTTCGCGCACCTCGCCGAGTGAGCTGATCTCATGACGAAGACCCCCGGAACCCCCGGGGGTCTTCGTCGTCTCACGGATGCTGCAGGAACGCGAGGACCGCGTGCACCCGGCGATGCTCGGTGCCCGACTCCTCCAGCCCGAGCTTCGCGAAGATCGCGCTGATGTTCTTCTCGACCGCGCCGACGCCGATGAAGAGCTGTTGCGCGATGTTGGCGTTGCTGCGTCCTTCGGCCATCAGGGTGAGGACGTCGCGCTCGCGCGGAGTGAGTGTCGCCAGGGGATCCGGCCGCGCCGACAGCAGTCCCTGCACCACGAGCGGATCGAGCACCGTGCCGCGCTCGCGGACGCGGCGGACGGCATCCGTGAACTCGTCGAGCGAGGTGACCCGATCCTTCAGGAGGTACCCCACGCCTCCTTCCCCACAGGCGAGGAGCTCGCGGGCGTACACGCCCTCGACGTACTGACTGAGGACGAGGATGCCGACCTGCGGCAGCGCCGCCCGCACGGCGAGCGCCGCGCGGATGCCCTCGTCACGGAAGCCCGGGGGCAGCCGGACGTCGAGGATCGCGACGTCGGCGCGCGCTTCACGCACCCGCTCGACGACATCCTGCGCATCACCCCATGCCCCCGCGGTCGTGTAACCGGCCTCGCCGAACAGGCGGACGAGCCCCTCGCGCAGCAGGACGGAGTCCTCGAAGAGGACGACCCGCAGCGGTGCGGTGTCGGAGGATGCAGCCATCCCCTCAGGATAGGCATCGGTCACGACGCGACCGCCAGCGGGATGTGCGCACCGACCGAGGTCGGGCCGCCGACAGGGCTCGTGACCACGAGCAGTCCGCGCAGGCCCGCGAGGCGCTCGCGGAGCCCCTCGAGACCGTGGCCCGACGTGATGACCGCACCGCCGCGGCCGTTGTCGACGACCCACACATCCAGGTGGGTGGGCGCCCCCGAGGCGCCGCGGCGGAGCGAGGCGCGCACGGTCGCCGCGGTCGCACCGGAGTGCTTGACGGCGTTGGTCATCAGCTCGGCGAGGACGAAGTACACCGTGCGCGCAACCTCCTGGCTCACGGCGCGGTCGATCGCCGGATCGATCTCGGCCTGCACCGACAGCGGAGACGTGGTCGCCAGCGCGTCGAGTGCGGCGGCCAGGCCCCGGTCCTGCAGCAGCGGTGGCGCGACGCCGCTGGACAGCGCACGCAGCTCGTCGAGCGCCGCCTTGGCGTGACCGCGTGCCTCGCGCGCGAGCTCGGCAGCGGCATCCGCGTCTCCCGACTCGGCTCGACGCTCGAGCGCCGCGAGATCCATCTGCAATCGCACCAGGCGCTGCTGCGGACCGTCGTGGATGTCGCGCTCGAGGCGGCGCAGGGCGACGTCCTCGGCGTGCACCGCGGCACCCCGGGCAGCCGCCTCGGCACGCACCTCGGCGGCGAGGTCGTCCGAGCTCCACCGGCCGAGCATGCCGCGGGCGACCGCGTGGTGGCCGCGCGCCAGCCCGCCGAGCACCCACGGCATCGTGGCCGTGAAGAGGATGCCGGCGATGAGGTAGAGCGTCACCTCGACGGCCCAGCTCGACCATCCGCCGAACAGCCACGGCAGATAGTCCGCGACGTAGTTGCCCCACTCCCCGCCGGAGCCGTCGTCGTTCCAGCCCCGGGGCAGGAACAGTCCCCAGAACCAGTAGGTGAGGCCGCCGAGGCCGATGCTCAGCCACACCGTCGTCAGCGCGAACGAGATGGTGCTGATGATCGGGTTCACGATCATGCCGTGCACGAGATAGAGCCAGTAGTGCGCATTGCGGATGGGCCGGGTGAGCGTCCTCCAGAAGCCGGTGCTGTCGGTGGTGTCGCGGTTCCACTCCGGCTCCGGGATCTCCGGCAGGCCGGTCAGCAGCAGGAGGTACCTGTCGGCGACGCCGAAGCCGCGCGCGATCAGCAGCGTCAGCACCCCCAGCGGCAGACCGATCAGGATGACGAGCAGGCCGACGCTCGTCCAGAACAGCGGCGCCAGCACGCTGATCGAGAGCATCGCGAGGACGAAGACCGCGAGGAGGTAGACGGCGCTGCCCGGCGTACGGATCCAGGCCCGCCCGTAGGACTCCCAGAACCCGGTGACGGGTCTGGACGCGTCCGGCTGCAGCGGGGCCGGTTCAGTGGTCGTGACGGTCATCGGTGTCTCCCTCAGGACGCTTCAGGTCGGGCTGCTGGCCCGGCTCGACGACCAGGAACTGTCCCATCATGCCCTGGTCCTCGTGCCACAGGAGGTGGCAGTGATACATGTACGGAGTGGTCGGATCGGCATAGTCGTCGAACCGCACCAGAAGCCGGTATTCGCGGTCGCGCTCGAGCGCGATGGTGTCCTTGGAGCCGGCCAGCCGGGCGGGCGGCGGGGCGCCGTCGACGCTGAGGACCCGGAACTGGGTGTCGTGGACGTGGAACGAGTGCGGCAGCGGATTGTTGTTTCGCACGGTCCAGATCTCGCTGCTGTCGACCGTCGCGACGACATCGACCCGGTCGAGGTCCATCTCCCGGTCGTTGATGTCGTGGCCCGACATGACGAAGTCACGCTCTGCCGCTGCGCTGCTCGCATCCGCCGCAGGCAGGCTGGCGAGGCGTGAAGGCACCTCCGGTGAGTCAGCGAGGGAGTCAGCGGCCCGCAGCTCCATCACGTCGAAGCCGGCCGCGCCGGCGTTGAGCGCCGGGTCGGGCGCCAGAGATCGGAGCACGATGCGCTCCCCCGGCTTCACTGACACCACGATCTCGGCGCGCTCCCCCGGCGACAGCGGGATGTCGGTCGCTGTGACGGGCGCTTCGAGCAGGCCGCCGTCGGTGCCGATGAGGGAGAACTCGCGGCCGTCGGCGAAGGCGAAGTCATACATCCGCGCACTCGAGCCGTTCAGGAGCCGCAGGCGCACCCGCTCGGTCGTGACGTCGAAGTACGGCGCGACGGTGCCGTTCACCAGGATCGTGTCGCCCAGCACTCCGTCGAACTGCATGCCCAGTCCGCCCGCGAACGACCCGTCGGAGTTGAAAGATCGGTCCTGCACGATCACCGGCAGATCGTCGACGCCGTACTCCCGCGGCAGGGCGAGCGCGGCCTCCGCGTCGTCGCGCACCACGAACATCCCGGCGAGACCCGCATCGACCTGTTCCTGCGTGCGGCCATGCAGGTGGGGGTGGTACCAGAGCGTCGCGGCCGGCTGGTCGATCGTCCACTCGGGCTGCCACCTGCCACCCGCGGCGATCGGCGAGTAGGGACCGCCGTCCATGGCGGCGGGCAGGTGCATGCCGTGCCAGTGGACGGTCGTGGGATCCGCGAGGCCGTTGGTCACGTCGACCCGCACCTGCTCGCCCTTCTCGGCGACGAGCGTCGGGCCGAGGTAGTCGCCGTCGTAGCCGAGCGTCGGCGTGTCCCCTTGGGGAACCATCGACGACCGGCCTTCCTGCGCGGTCAGCTCGAAGACCCGCACGCCGTTCTCGACGCGAGACGGCGCCAGCGGCGGCACGGCGAGCGGCGCACCGAAGTCGATCGTCCCGACGGCCGGAGGTGTCTTGCGCACCGCGTTGGACGCGAACCAGATCCCTCCGGCGGCGATCAGCAGGGCGACGACGGCGAGCGGGATCGCGATAAGCGTGATGATGAGCCGCCGACGTCGCCTGCGGCGTGGCGTCGCGCTCGGCGGCGCCATGGACGGCGGGGCGGGCGGCTGCGGGGCGCGCGGTGTGGACGAGGTGAAGGTCATGCCTCCAGCCTCGCGACGACGCCGCCGCGGCGGCATCCGACCCCCTCCCGAACCCGTACGGGGGAAGACCCCCGCCCGCGGGGAGGGCTTTACGCCAGGTGCGTCAGGCGTCCGCCGAGCAGCGTCGCGTCGACGCGCATGCCGCGGAGCCCGGTCTCGTCGGCGGTGAGCGGATCACGCTCGCAGATCGCGAGGTCGGCGAGGTCGCCCGGCTGGACACGTGCGGGCACGGCCGAGCCGCCGCGGGTGGATGCTGCGAGAGCGGTGGCGGCGTCCACCCGCTGCTGAGGCTGCCAGGGGTCGCGGCCGTCGCGCGTGCGGAACACCGCCGACGCCATTCCCGCCCACGGATCGAGGGGCGTCACAGGTGCGTCGGAGCCGAACAGCAGATTCGCTCCGGAGTCGGCCAGCGCTCGCAGGGGGTACGGCTGCGCGGCCTGACCGGCCCACACCCTGTCGGTCAGGTCGCGGTCGTCGAGCGCGTGCTCGGGCTGCACGCTCGCGGCGACGCCCAGGCGCGCGAACCTCGGAATGTCGGCGTGGGCGACCAGCTGCGCATGCTCGATGGAGCCCCATGCGCCGGTCGCGGCGAAGGCGTCGAGCGCGTGCGAGTTCGCGACGTCCCCGATCGCGTGGATGGCCGACCCGATGCCGGCCGCGGTCGCACGTGTCATCAGGTCGACCAGCATGGCGAGATCGACGGTGAGGAGCCCGTGGTTGTGCGGGTCGCCAGGGTAAGCGTGCGAGGTCGCCGCCGTGCGGGTTCCCAGCGAGCCGTCGGTGATCACCTTGAGCGCACCCACACGGGCGAGATCGGATCCGGCGCCGCGGGCGACATCGCCGGTCTGCAGGCCCTCCGCGATCGCCCGGTCGAGGAACTCGGGGTAGATCCCGAAGATGATCCGCAGGGCGTCGAAGCCACCGGCGAGGCGGCGCGCCCAGGCGTCCTCGTTCCACGCCATGTCGAGGTCGACGAGTCCCACGACACCGCGGGCAGCGGCATCCTGCGCCATGCGTCCGACGAGCGGATCCGACACCGACGCGTCGACGGCGTTGAGCCGCCGCGAGATCTCGAACGCGGGTTCCTCACGAAGGATGCCGGCCCCGTCGGGCGCGAAGCCTTCGCGGCGGAGTGCCGCGCTGTTGAGCCACACGCTGTGCACGTCGGCGTTGATCAGGTAGGTCGGCACCTCGCCGGTCGCAGCGTCGAGAACCGCGAGATCGAGCGCGTCCGCCCAGAACGCGTCACGGAAGCCGGCGCCGACACGGCGGCCGTCCGGCAGTGCCTCGGCCTCACCCATGAGGGCGGCCGCCTCCGCCGCGGACGTCGCACCGCCGAGCGCTACGCGCTGGGCGGACAGCGCCCACTGGACGGTGTGCACGTGGTGGTCCCAGAGGCCCGGGATGACCCACCCGCCCCCGGCGTCGAGCACGAGGCCGTCCCGCGGCAGCCCACCGGCGGGGGCGATGTCGACGACCAGTCCCTCCGCGAGATGGACGTCGACGGGGTCGGAGCCGAAGGGGTCGGTGCGCTCGGAACCGGTCAGCCGCGCATTCGCGATGACGTCGGGCGCATCACCGCGAGCGAGCGTCACCGGGCGGCCTTCCGGGTCTCGAAGTCGCGGCGCATCTCTGCGGAAAGCCGCGGATCGGCGTACGGGCTCGCACCGGCCTCGAGCTCGACGATCACGGTCTCGACGATCTCGTCCGCCTTGTTCTGGCTGAGCTTGCGCTTGCCGACGACCCGGGTCGGCGTGAGACGGAACCCCGCCGTGCCCTTCTCCAGTCGGCGCACGAACTCGGGGTCGTTCGGTGGCGCCCACATCAGCCGCGGCTCGGGCATCCCGCTCTCGAAGCGGGCGACGAGGCGCTCGAGCACGTCCAGGTTCTCCTCGGGGGTCAGCAGCTCGGGGACGCCGCTGAGGTGCGCCGAGACGAAGTTCCAGGTGGGCACGCTCTGCGCGTCGCCGTACCAGCCGGGCGAGATGTACCCGTGCGGCCCTTGCACGACGACGAGGAGCTCGCGCTCGCCGAGGTCGTGGATGAAGTCGTCGGGCTTGCCGACGTGGCCGACGATGGTCAGGTCGTCGCGCTCGGGGTCCAGCATCACGGCGTAGTGCGACGCGACGAGTCCGGCGTCGGTGGCGCTCATCAGCGTGACCCAGGGATTCTGCTCGATGAGCCGGCGGATCTCGCCGACATCCGACATCGCGAAGCTCGGGTTCTGGCGCATGGACTCAGCCTATTCGCGCCGCGGACTCGGTCGTCGCGGCGTCAGGCCTGACAGGAGGGGCACCAGTAGAGCTTGCGGGTGGCGACCTCCTCGACCACGATCGCGGTGCCGCACACGCGGCAGGGCAGCCCGGCTCGGTGGTAGACCCAGTGCCGGTCGTCACGGCTCGCCATCGCCTTGCGGTAGGCGTCGGGGTCCAGGTCGTCCATCGTCATCATCTGACCGGTCTCGACGCCGATCGCGATGAGCCGCACCCAGTCGCGCCAGATCCCCCGCACCACCTCTTCGGGCACGTCCCGGCCCGGCGTGTGCGGATTCTGGCGCGCGCGGAACAGCAGTTCGGCGCGGTACACGTTGCCGATGCCGCTGACGACGTTCTGGTCCATCAGCAGCAGGCCGATGGAGGTGGGCTTGCGGCGCACCACCGAGGCGAACCGCTCCTCGCCCTCTGCGACGTCGTCGACGAGAGGGTCCGGGCCGAGCTTCGCGATGGTCGCGGCGACCTCGTCGGGCGTCTGCAGCTCGCAGGCGGTCGGGCCCCGCAGATCGGCGCACGTCGTTTCGCTGAGGAGCCGCAGGCGCACCTGCCCGACGATGGGGGGCGGCCATTCCTCTCCCTCGTCGGCGAGACCCGTGGTCTGCTCCGACATGCGCACGTGCACGCGGGCACGCCGCGGGGCCCCGATCGAGGTCAGCGAGTTCTCGCCCGCGCTGTCGAGGATCGGCTCGCCGATGTCGGTTCCGCGCTGATTGGTCTGCCCCATGCGGCCGTTGGCCGAGGCGATCGTCGGGTCGACGACGATCTCTCCGGCGAAGTCCCACGCCCCGTACATCCCGAGATGCACGCGCAGCCAGAGGTCGTCGTCGAACTCCAGGAACATCTGCTTTCCGACGGCACGCACCTGCGTGGCGGTGCGGCCGCTGATCACCGCCGCACCCTCCACGAACCGGCCCTGCGGACTCGAGGCCGCGACGGCACGGCCGACGAAGTTGCGGTCGAACTGGCGGGCGATGCGGTGGACGGAATGGCCCTCGGGCATCGGGTCAGCCGGCTTCGGGGTCGAACGAACTGTCGTCGGCGGCCAGGACGTCGGGCTGTCGGGCAGCGCGCGGGTCGGGCTGCAGCGCACCGTCCTCCTCGTACGCGGCGAGCTGTGCGATGCGTCGCGCGTGGCGCTCCTCGCCCGAGAACGGGGTCGCGATGAAGCGGTCGATGAACGTGGTCGCCTCGTCGAACGTGTGCTGGCGGGCGCCGATCGCGATCACGTTCGCGTCGTTGTGCTCGCGCGCGAGCTCCGCCGTGGCGATGCTCCACGCCAGGGCTGCGCGGACCCCGCGCACTTTGTTCGCCGCGATCTGCTCGCCGTTGCCCGAACCGCCGAAGACGACCCCGAGCGTCTCGATGCCGGCGGCCTGGTCGCGGACGACCGCCTGGGCGGCGCGGATGCAGAACGCCGGATAGTCGTCGAGCGGGTCGTATTCGAGGGGGCCGTGGTCGATGACCTCGTGGCCCGCCGCGGCGAGATGGTGCTGCAGCTGCGTCGAGAACTCGAGGCCGGCGTGGTCGGTCGCGATGTGGATGCGCATGGGCTCAATCCTAGGCAGGCGAGAGGGACGAGGACGGATGCCGCGGCTCCGTGCGCGGCCGAGGAGACGTGTCGTCCGCGACTCAGGGCGCGACGCCCGCGGCAGCCGGCTTGAACCCCGCGCGCACGTTCTCGCAGCACGCCGGGCGGCACACGTCGAACCACGGTCCGAGGTCCGTCGCGTGCGGGCGCTCGCCCGCCGGCGTGCCGCTCAGTCGCTCCTGGACGAGATCCACGAGCCCCGAGACGAACACCGGGTCGACACCGGGGGTCGGCGTGCGCACGGCGCGGATGCCCGCCTCGGCCGCGGCATCCATGGCCTCGGTGTCGAGGTCCCACAGGACCTCCATGTGATCGCTCATGAAGCCGAGGGGCACGATCGCCACCGCCTGCACGCCGGCAGCGGGAAGCTCGGCGATGACGTCGTTGACGTCGGGCTCGAGCCACGGCTGGCTGGGCGGGCCCGAGCGCGACTGGTACACGAGGTCCCACGCGACGCGGTCGGCGCCGGGAATGTCGGCCGCCACCGCGGCCATCACCACTTCGGCGACGGCGAGGTGCTGCGCCGCGTATGCGCCGCCCTCGCCGAGGTCGCGATGCTGCTCGTCGCCTTCGCGCGGGCCGGAGCGCTCGGCATCCGCCGTCGGAATGCTGTGCGTCGAGAACAGCACCCGCACAGCCTCAGGAGCGATGCCGTCGCCCAGGAATCCGCCCACCGCGTCGCGCACGCCGTCGACGAACGGCTGCACGAAGCCGGGGTGATCGAAGAACTGCCGCACCTTGTCGATCGTGACCGTGTCCCCGAGCCCGGTCTCGGTGAGCACCCGCGCGAAGTCCTCGCGATACTGCCGGCAGCTCGAGAACGACGAGTAGGCGCTCGTCGCCAGACCCAGGAGTCTGGTGTCACCTGCGGCTGCGGCATCCGTCACCGCCTCGTCGAGGTACGGCGCCCAGTTGCGGTTGCCCCAGTACACCGGCAGGTCGATGCCGCGGCCGGCGAGCTCCGCCTCCAGGGCCGCCTTCAGGGCACGGTTCTGCGCGTTGATGGGGCTCACCCCGCCGAAGTGCCGATAGTGGTGGGCGACCTCTTCGAGGCGCTCGTCGGGGATGCCTCGGCCGCGCGTGACATTGCGGAGGAACGGGATGACGTCGTCCTGGCCCTCAGGACCGCCGAAGCCGGCGAGCAGGAGGCCGTCGTAGGCGACGGCCTGCTCCACGTAGGGAGCGCCGGATGCTGCGGCGGGCGAGGCGAACGGGACGACGTGCTGCTCGGGAGAAGTCACCCCTCCATCCTGACACCCGGCGCGCGGGTTTCCGTCACCCGATCGGTGCTTTCCCCGGCGGCTGGCATAGGCTGGGACGGTTGTCATCGGCGCCAGCAGCGCTGATGGCGGCCGCCGGATCGAGCGTCCGCGCAACGGGCTTATCGAGATCATCCGTCATCCTCACCCATGGGAGCCACAGCAGTGCCTGGAGAGAACCTCACCCGCATCGAGGCGCAGGAGCGCCGCGCGATCGTCGAGACGCAGTCCTACGAGATCGCGCTCGACCTGACGAAAGGCGCCGAGGTCTTCGGATCCCGCACCGTCGTCCGCTTCACCGCCACGCCGGGTGCCGCGACGTTCATCGACCTGATCGCGCGCGAGGTGCGCGAGATCACCCTCAACGGCCGGTCCCTCGACCCGGCGACCGCGTTCGCGGACTCCCGCGTCGCACTCGACCGGCTCGCCGCCGACAACGAGCTCGTCATCGACGCCGACTGCCTGTACACCAACACCGGCGAGGGCCTGCACCGCTTCGTCGACCCCGTCGACGACGAGGTCTACCTCTACTCGCAGTTCGAGGTGCCCGACTCACGTCGCGTCTTCGCGGTCTTCGAGCAGCCCGACCTCAAGGCGACGTTCGCGTTCACCGTCACCGCGCCGGAGCCCTGGAAGGTCGTCTCCAACTCCCCCACCCCCGAGCCCAAGAAGCACGGCGACGGCACCGCGACGTGGCGCTTCGAGCCCACTCCCCGCATCTCTTCGTACATCACTGCTCTCATCGCCGGCCCGTACGAGGCGACGTTCTCGGAGCTCACGAGCTCGTCGGGCCGCGTCATCCCTCTCGGCGTGTACGGCCGCAAGAGCCTCTGGCAGTACCTGGACTCCGACTACATCTTCGACAAGACGCGTCAGGGCTTCGCGTACTTCGAGGAGAAGTTCGACTACGCCTACCCGTTCGCGAAGTACGACCAGCTGTTCGTGCCGGAGTTCAACGCGGGTGCGATGGAGAACGCCGGGGCGGTGACGTTCACCGAGACGTACGTGTTCCGCTCGAAGGTGACGGATGCCGTCAAGGAGCGTCGCGTCGTCACGATCCTGCACGAGCTCGCGCACATGTGGTTCGGCGACCTGGTCACCATGAAGTGGTGGAACGACCTCTGGCTGAACGAGTCGTTCGCCGAGTGGGCGTCGACGATCGCCACCGCCGAGGCCACCGAGTGGACCGAGGCGTGGACGACCTTCAACGCCATGGAGAAGACCTGGGCGTACCGCCAGGACCAGCTCCCCTCCACGCACCCCGTCGTCGCGCAGATCAACGACCTCGAGGACGTGCAGGTCAACTTCGACGGCATCACGTACGCCAAGGGCGGCTCGGTGCTCAAGCAGCTGGCCGCGTGGGTCGGCATCGACGAGTTCTTCGCCGGCGTGGGCGCCTACTTCAAGAAGCACGAGTGGTCGAACACCGAGCTGTCGGATCTGCTCTCGGAGCTCGAGGTCACCAGTGGCCGTGAGCTCTCGACGTGGTCGAAGAAGTGGCTCGAGACGGCGGGCGTCAACACGCTGTCGCCCGAGATCGTGACGGATGTCGACGGCACCATCACGCGCTTCGCGATCGTGCAGACCGCGCCGGCCGACTACCCGACCATCCGCCCGCACCGCCTCGGCGTCGGGTTCTACGACCTCGACGGCGACGCGCTCGTGCGCGTGCACCACGTCGAGCTCGACGTCGACGGCGACCTGACCGAGGTGCCCGAGCTCAAGGGCCGCAAGCGCCCCGCGCTGGTGCTCCTCAACGACGAGGACCTGGCCTACGCCAAGATCCGTCTCGACGACAAGTCGCTGCAGACCGCGATCGGCCACCTCGGCAAGATCACCGACCCGCTCGCCCGGTCGCTGGTGTGGGGGGCCGCGTGGGACCAGACACGGGATGCCGAGGCATCCGCGTCCGACTACGTCGATCTGGTGCTGCGCAACATCGGCGCCGAGACCGAGTCGACCACGGTGCGCACGACACTCGCCCAGCTGCAGCTCGCGGCGAACTCGTACGTCGCCCCCGAGAAGCGCGACGCCACCCGTGCGCACGTCGCCGACGCATTGTGGCAGCTCGCGGAGTCCGCCGAGGCGGGCAGCGACAGCCAGCTGCAGTTCGTCACCGCATTCGCCTCCGCCGCAGCCACGCCGGGCCAGTGGGAGAAGGTGCGACAGGTGCGCGACGGTGAGGTGACGTTCGCCGACCTCGCGATCGACACCGACCTGTCGTGGCAGCTGCTCGTCTCGCTCGCCGCCGGCGGCGGTGTGTCCCCCGCCGACATCGACGCGGCACTCGCCGACGACAACACCGCCAAGGGCGGCGAGTTCGCCGCTCAGGCGAAGGCCGCGCTGCCGACAGCCGAGGCGAAGGCGGCCGCATGGTCGTCGCTCGTCGACAGCGATGACCAGCCGAACACGATCGTCCGCGCCGCCGCCGCCGGGTTCGTGCACCCCGCCGGCCGCGAACTGCTCGACGGCTTCGTCGGGCGCTACTTCGACGCGCTGCTGCCGATCTGGAACTCGCGCACCTACCAGATCGCGCAGTACGTCATCGTCGGGCTCTACCCCGCGCCACTCGCGAACGTCGCCCTGCGCGACGCCACGCGCGCCTGGCTCGAGGCGAACTCCGACGCCGCGCCGGCGCTCCGACGCCTCGTCGCCGAGAACCTCGCGGGCGTCGAGCGGGCGCTGTCGGTGCAGGACCGCGACGCCCAGTAGCGCACCACCGGCGTGGTACCCCGGTACCAGTCGCCGTGCTCCAAGACCCTCCCTGCGGCCGACGCGGCCCGGGGAGGGTCTTGCGTAGCGTCGAAGTCATGATCGTCGCAGAGAGTCTGAGCAAGAGCTTCGGAGCCAAGCACGCCGTCCAGGATGTGAGCTTCACCGTCCAACCGGGCCGGGTGACCGGGTTCCTCGGTCCCAACGGCGCCGGCAAGTCCACCACGATGAGGATGATCGTCGGGCTCGACCGGCCCACCAGCGGAAGGGTCACCGTCGACGGCCGCGACTACCGTCGCCTGCGGTCGCCACTGACCGAGGTCGGTGTGCTGCTCGACGCGAAGGCCGTCCACACCGGCCGCAGCGCCCAGAACCATCTCCGGGCGATGGCCGCGACCCACGGCATCCCTCGCCGGCGCGTCGACGAGGTCATCGAGATCACCGGGCTCAGCTCCGTCGCGCGCAAGCGCGCCGGAGGATTCTCCCTCGGCATGGGTCAGCGCCTCGGCATCGCGGCGGCGCTGCTCGGAGACCCGAAGACGCTCATCCTCGACGAACCGGTCAACGGCCTCGATCCCGAGGGCGTGCTCTGGGTCCGCCGCTTCGTCAGGCACGCGGCATCCGAGGGCAAGACAGTGCTGCTGTCCAGCCACCTGATGAGTGAGATGGCACTGACGGCGGACCACATCATCGTGCTCGGTCGTGGACGGGTGCTCGCCGATGCGCCGGTCGACGAGCTCGTCCGGCAGTGGACGCGCGCCACGGTGCGCATCCGCACGCCGCGGGCGGTCGACCTCGCTCGGCTCGTCGCCGGAGACGGCGTGACCGTCACCCACCTGGCGGACGGCGTGATGGATGTCGAGGGCGCCGCCGCGCATGACATCGGCGATCTCGCCCTCGCGCACGGCATCGTGCTGCACGAGCTCACCCCCGCATCCGGCACCCTCGAGGACGCCTACCTCCGGCTCACCGGCGACGACGTCGAATACAAGACGAAGGACATCTGATGACCACCGCACTCGCCCCCGCCCCCTCCACCGCCACGGACGCCGTGGTCGACGGCTCCCCCTACCGCCTCTCGTTCGCGCGTCTGGTCGCCTCCGAGTGGATCAAGTTCACGAGCCTCCGCTCGACCTGGTGGTCGATCGGACTCGTGGCCGTCGTCTCGATCGGCCTCAGTCTCCTCATGGCGTTCTCGTTCGCGGCCTTTGCCGGAGACATGCCGCCGATGTCGGTCGAAGAGGCGAACCGGCAGGCGGTGCAGGTCGTCGTGTTCAGCACGGTGCTGACGCAGCTGCTCGCCGTCGTCCTCGGCACGATCACCGTGACGGGCGAGTACTCGACCGGCATGATCCGTTCGACGCTCACCGCTGCACCGGCGCGCACGGCGGCGCTGTTCGCCAAGGCTCTCGTCGTCGCGGCCACGATGTTCGTCACGAGCGCCGTCGTCTTCGCGGTCGCCGCGGTCGCATCGGGGGCCGTGCTGCCCACGGGCGCTCTCGACGTCAGCGAACCCGACAGCTCACTCATGCCGCTGCTGGGCGCGGCCGTCTACCTCGCGCTCATCGCCGTCATCGGCGTGGGAATCGGGTTCATCATCCGCAACGGTCCGGGCGCACTGGCCGCCGGCATCGGTCTCGTGTTCGTCGCGCCGATCCTCGTGCTGTTCTTCCCTCGTCTCGACTCCTTCCAGTGGATCCACGACGCTGCGAGCTACCTGCCCTCGAACGCCGGCCAGTCCCTGTTCATGGGGTCTCCCATGACCGGGGAGGTCCTGGAGCCCGTTCCGGCGCTCATCACACTCGCCGTGTGGACCGTGGCCGCCATCGCCGGGGGCATCGCGGTGCTGAAAACACGCGACGCGTAGAGTCGAGCGGTGCTCGAACGCCCAGACATCGTCCTCGGCCGGGAGAGACTCTCGGCCGAGGACGAGCTGCGTCTGCCGAAGCCGCCCGGGGTGTTCCGACAGTTCTGGGCGCGGCATCCGCTCGGCACCGACATCCTGATCGCCGTCGTCGCGCTCCTCCTCTCGGTGCCCGCCGTCATAGCGCGCTCGTCCCTGCCGGAGCCGATCGATCCCTGGACGACCGGGACCGGAATCGCACTCGCGCTCCTCGGCTGCGCGGCACTCGTGTGGCGGCGGCGCTGGCCGCTCACGGTCTTCGCGATCACCCTGCTTCCGGTCCTGGTCATGGACCCCGCGCTCGCGGCCGCGCTGAGCGGCCCCGTGTCGCTGATAGCGATGTACTCCGTCGCCGTCTACCGCGGCGTGCGGGCCTGCTGGATCGCGTTCGGCTGCGCTGCCGCACTGATCGCGCTCCACAGCCTCGCACTCGTGCTCGCGCAGCCGTCACAGGCCGGCACGCAGATCAACGTCGATGTGATGACAGTGGTGATGCTCCTGCTCGGCGCGCTCGTCGGCATCAACGTCGGCAACCGTCGCCGCTATCTCAGTGCGCTCATCGACCGGTCCCGTCAGCTGCTCGTGGAGCGGGACCAGCAGGCCGAGCTCGCCGCCGCGTCCGAGCGTGCGCGCATCGCCCGGGAGATGCACGACATCGTGTCCCATTCGCTGACCGTCATCGTGGCCCTCGCGGAAGGCGCGAACGCCACGGCGGATCCTGTGCGCTCGCGAGAGGCGAGCCGGGCGGTGGCGGCGACCGCCCGCGAGGCGCTCTCCGAGATGCGGATGATGCTCGGCGTGCTGCGCGCCGCGGGCTCCGAGAGCGAGGCGCCGCTCGGGCCGCTCCTCGAGGCATCGCTCCACGACGTCATCGAAGCCGCCCGGGCGGCCGGCTTCCCCGCGACGCTTTCGGTCTCCGGCGACCCGGCCGTGCCGGCCGCGCACCGGCTCGCGATCCTGCGTATCGTGCAGGAGGCCATCACCAACGCCATGCGGTACTCGCGGGACGGGAGCTTCATCCGGGTCATCACCGACTATGCTCCGGCCGGTGTCCGGATCGTGGTGGAGAACGACGGCGCCCAGCCCGAAGCCGAGTCGGCCGGTGCGGGCTGGGGCCTGCGCGGCCTGCAGGAGCGCGTCGCCACCCTCGGCGGCACAGTGGTCGCCGGGCCCGCCGCGCCCGGTGTCTGGCGTCTCACCGCCGAGCTGCCGACGGGCGCAGACGATGACCGACCCGACGACGACCGAGCAGACCAGGAGCGCGCAGACGGTGACCGAACCGACGATGACCGAGCCGACCGTGGCTGAGCCGATCCGCGTGCTGCTTGTCGACGATCAGCAGCTGATCCGGCTCGGGTTCCGGCTCGTGCTCGAGGCCGAGCCGGATCTCGTCGTCGTCGGCGACGCGGCGGACGGCATCGAGGCCGTCGCGGCGGTGGACACCGCTCGTCCCGACGTGGTGCTGATGGACGTGCGGATGCCGCGGATGGACGGCCTCGAAGCCACGCGGCGCATCGTGGCGGAGCATCCGCACGTCCGCATCGTCGTGCTGACCACCTTCGACCTGGACGAGTACGCATTCGCGGCGCTGCGCGCTGGGGCGAGCGGGTTCCTCCTCAAGGACGCCCACCCCCACCAGCTCACCGGCGCGATCCGGGCCGCGCACGGCGGTGACGCCGTCCTGGCGCCACGCGTCACGCGCCGGATGCTCGAGATGTTCGGCGACCGTCTCCCGTCGGATGCCGCGACCGATGAGCGTCTGAACGACCTCACCGAGCGCGAGCACGAAGTCTTCGTCGCACTGGCACGCGGGCTAACCAACGCCGAGATCGGCGCCGAGCTGTTCGTCAGCGAATCCACGGTGAAGACCCACGTCGGGCGCGTGCTCGCGAAGCTGGGTGCACGCGATCGCGTCCACGCGGTGATCCTCGCCCATCGCCTGGGTGTCGTCCCTCCTGATTCCGGACTGACAGGCTGATGCCGCGAAGCCGCACGCGCCGCAGGCTCCCGCTCGCCACGGGATCCTCCACTCGGCGGATGCTCGGGCGTCGCTCATTAGGATCGACACGATGATCCCCTTCGACACGACCACGCCGCCCCCTGAAGAGTCCGTCGACATCACGGATGCGGAATTCTGGCAGGGCGTCGGTTCGTTCTTCGCCGACGCGGGATGGAACCTGCTGACGGTCTTCAGCATCATCGTGGGCGCGCTGGTGGTCACCTGGATCCTGCGCCTCGTCATCCACCGTGTGGTGAACCGCATCGTCAACGGCGCGAAGAACAAGGCGAACGTCGACGACACGCAGGCGCTGGAACGGTCCCCCCTCGCATCGGTGCGACTCGTGCAGCGCACGCGAACGCTGGGCTCGATCCTCGGCAACATCGTGAACGTCTCGATCGTCATCATCGCGCTGCTGCTGATCCTGAATGTCCTGGCTCCCACTGCACTCGGGTCGCTGACCCTCCTCACCGCCGCCATCGGCGCCGGTCTCGGCTTCGGTGCGCAGAACATCGTGAAGGACGTGCTGAACGGCATCTTCATCGTCGCCGAGGACCAGGTCGGGATCGGCGACGTCGTCGACCTCGGCCTCGCCACCGGCATCGTCGAGTACGTGAGCGTGCGCGTGACGCACGTCCGCGACGTCAACGGCACCCTCTGGTACGTCCGTAACGGCGAGATCACCCGCATCGGCAATCTCTCGCAGGGCTGGTCGCGCGTGATCCTCGACCTGTCGGTGGCCGCCGACTCCGACATCGCCGAGGTCGAGAAGGCGATGCTCGACACGGCCAAGGAGCTGGCGAAGGACCCCAAGTGGCGCACGCGCATCCTCGAGCAGCCCGAGGTCTGGGGCCTCGAGTCGATCTCGGGCGACGCCCTCGTCATCCGCCTCGTCATGAAGACGCGCGCCAACGCGAAGGACGACGTCGCCCGCGAGCTGCGCGTCCGCCTGAAGCACACGATCGACGACATGGGCATCACCCTCCCCGCGCTCACCGCCGTCATGCCTACGGGGCTCGAGGGTGCTCAGCGCGTGCGGGGCGCCAACCCCCCGAAGACGAAGCCCACGCCCGTCGCGTCCACCACCGAACGCCCCGTCTGGAAGCCCAAGCGCACCAGCAAGAAGCCCTCGTCGCCGGCGACCGGCGACGAGCCGGGCACGACTCCCGGAGGAACCTCATGACGGACCCCACCACCCCGCCGCCCCCCGCTGGCGCGACGCACGGAGACTCCGGTCGCGTGGATCCGCCCGCCGCGCCGCTGAGCTTCTACGACGAGATCGGCGGGCACGAGACCTTCGTGCGTCTCGTCGACGCGTTCTACCGAGGCATCGCGGACGACGAGGTGCTGCGGCCGATGTATCCCGAGGAGGACCTCGGGCCGGCCAAGGAGCGCCTCACCCTCTTCCTCGAGCAGTACTGGGGTGGGCCGACGACGTACAGCCAGGAGCGCGGCCACCCGCGCCTGCGGATGCGTCACGCGGCGTTCCATGTCGACCCCGATGCGCGCGACCGCTGGCTCGCCCACATGCGCGTCGCCGTCGACGAGCTGCACCTGCCACCGCTTCACGAGGTCACGCTCTGGGACTACCTGCAGCGTGCCGCGTACGCGATGGTGAACACCTTCGAGCCCTCGGGCATCGGACCCGCCGCGGGTGCCCGCAACGCGACCGGTCTGCCCATGACGGCCGCACCGCCCGCGTCGCCCGGCCACACCGGCTGACCACCCGCTCTTCCCCCAACCCCGCCGCCGACGAAGGAGTCGACATGCCCCTCGCCACCCACCACACCGACATCCTCGTCATCGGATGGGGCCTCGCCGGTCTCGTCGCCACGGCAGAGGCCGTGGCTGCCGGCAAACGCGTCACGATCGTCGACCAGGAGCCGCGGTCCAATCTCGGAGGCCAGGCGTGGTGGTCGTTCGGCGGGCTCTTCTTCATCGACTCGCCGGAGCAGCGCCGGCTCGGCATCCACGACTCGCTCGAGCTCGCGCGCCAGGACTGGCTGGGCAATGCCGGATTCGATCGCGACGAGGACCTCTGGCCCGGCCGCTGGGCCGAGGCATACCTGCAGTTCGCGCACGAGGAGAAGCGTGCGTGGCTGCGTGAGAAGGGCGTCGGCTTCTTCCCGATCGTGGGCTGGGCGGAGCGTGGCGGCTACTCGGCCACGGGTCCGGGGAACTCCGTACCCCGGTTCCATGTCACCTGGGGCACCGGGCCGGGCGTCGTCGCCCCTTTCCAGGCCGCCGTCGAGGCCGGCGAGGCGGACGGGCGCGTGACGATCCTGCCGCGCCACCGCGTCACATCGCTGACCGTCGAGAACGGCACCGTCACCGGTGCCGAGGGCGACGTGCTCGCCCCATCCGGAGCCGCGCGGGGTGTGGCGAGCTCCCGAGAGGTCGTCGACGCGTTCGCGATCACCGCCGGTGCGACGATCGTGTCGTCCGGCGGCATCGGCGGCAACCACGACCTCGTCCGCCGCTGGTGGCCGGAGCGCCTCGGCACTCCCCCGGAGACGATGGTCACCGGAGTCCCCGCCTACGTCGACGGCTCGCTGCAGCCCGTCAGCGAGGCGGCGGGCGCCCGCCTCATCAACGGCGATCGCATGTGGCACTACGTCGAGGGAATCCAGAACTGGGACCCGGTGTGGCCGGATCACGGCATCCGGATCCTCCCAGGGCCGTCGTCGGTCTGGCTCGATGCGACCGGCAACCGCCTGCCGGTGCCCCTCTTCCCCGGCTTCGACACGCTCGGCACCTTGGCGCACCTCCGCGCCACCGGGTACGACCACTCGTGGTTCGTGCTGTCGCAGCAGATCATCGAGAAGGAGTTCACACTCTCGGGCAGCGAGCAGAACCCCGATCTCACCGGCAAGGACGTGCGTCTGCTCGCAAAGTCGCGCCTGGGCAAGGGCGCTTCCGGACCGGTGCAGGCCTTCATGGACCACGGCGCCGACTTCGTCGTGCGCAACACCCTCGACGAGCTGATCGCGGGTATGCGGGCCCTCCCGGGCGGCGATGCGCTGGACGGCGATCGCGTGCGGTTCGAGGTCGAAGCGCGCGACCGCGAGATGGACAACGACTTCACGAAGGACGCGCAGATCGCCATGCTGCGGTCGGCCCGCGCCTTCCGTGGCGATCGACTCATCCGCACTGCGACGCCGCACCGGATCCTGGACCCCAAGTCCGGGCCGCTCATCGCGGTGAAGCTGCACGTGCTGACGCGCAAGTCCCTGGGCGGCATCGAGACCGACCTGTCCGCCCGCGCGCTCGGCGCCGGCGGCGAGCCGGTGCCCGGGCTGTACGCCGCGGGCGAGGCGAGCGGCTTCGGCGGCGGCGGCGTGCACGGCTATCGCGCGCTGGAGGGCACGTTCCTCGGCGGATGCCTCTTCTCGGGGCGCGTGGCCGGGCGCGCGGCGGCCGCCGCGGTGTGACGAACTCGACCGTCGAGTTGATCGCCGATCACGTCGGCGTCAGACGGCCGAGGAGCCCGTCCGGCGCACCGGTGTGAGTCCGGTCGCCACCGGTCCCCGCACGAGCACGTGCCCGCGCGTGAGGCTCACGCGGGTCCACGGTCCGCTCCCGAACACGCGGGCGGTCTCGCGGCCGCTGATGAACCCGAGGCTGAGCGCCGCGAAGGCGACGCCAAGCGGCAGGCCGCCGAGGTCGTCGTCCGGCACGCCCCACACCGCGGCGCGCACCGTCCGTACGACGTCTTCGCCGGCATCCGTCGGCACCGCGTCCGCGACACGCGCGATGCCGCCCTGCGCTTTCGCCGCCAGGGTCGACGCATCGATGCCGGGCCGGGCGTCCCATCCGGTGCGTGGCGGCGTGATGCCGGCCCAGGCCGGTGACAGCGCGGTCTCGGGCAGCGAAAGCGCGCGGGGGTCGTCAGGAGCGGCGGCGAGTGCGGATGCCTCGACCACCAGATCGCACACCAGTTCGGGGTCGGCCGAGAGAGTGCGCAGAGCAAGCACGGTGGGCGTCGGATCGCCGAAGCCCCGCGGGGCGAGGGGCGCCGCGGTCATGGCCAGCACGCCTGAGGAAGCCTGCAGCCGAACCCCCTCCACGGTGAAGCGCGCTGCACGCCCGGCGAAGGTCAGGGCATCGGCGGCGGAATCGGGATCGGCGAGCAACAGGCGCGGGGACATGGCCCTCTAAGCTACCAAGCGGACCTGCGGGCGGCCGCCGCCCCGGAGAGGAGCACCCGTGGATGCCGAGCCGAACGCCGAGGCGGCTCCCGAGACCGATCCGGTCGCGTCGATGCTGTCGGTGATCGATCTCAGCGCCTCGGATGCGCGGACCACCGAGGACATCTTCACCGGGGCCTCGCAGTCCATGCCGCTCGGCCGGGTCTACGGCGGCCAGGTGCTGGCGCAGTCGATCGTCGCCGCGTCGCGCACGATCCCGGACGAGCGGATCGTGCACTCGATGCACGGCTACTTCCTCCGACCGGGCGACTCCGCCAAAGGCATCACCTTCTCGGTCGACCGCATCCACGACGGGCGATCCTTCTCGACACGGCGCACGCAGGCGTACCAGGAGGGGGTGCCGATCTTCTCCATGATCGCGTCCTTCCAGGACGAGGACCCCGGCCTCGAGCACCAGGAGCCGATGCCCGAAGGGCTGCCCGGCCCGGACGAGCTTCCCGACATCGAGTCGCAACTGCGGGGCCTGCATCCGATGTCGAAGCGACTGTTCACCGATCGGCCGGTCGACCTGCGTCACATCCCCTCGCCCATCTATGTCGCAGCGGGGGCCGAACAGGTCCCGCGACAGGCCGTGTGGATGCGGATCCGACGGCCGATCCCCGACACGCCCGCGGTCCACCGCGCGGCCCTCGCCTACCTGAGCGACTTGACCATCCAGGAGTCGATCCTGCGGGCGCACGGCGTCTCGTGGGCCACGCCCGGGCTCAAGGTGGCCAGTCTGGATCATGCGATGTGGTGGCACCGCTTCGGCCGCGTCGACGAATGGATGCTGTACGTCCAGGAGTCGCCGAGCGCCCGAGGCGGCCGGGGACTCGCGACCGGACGCATCTACGCCGCGGACGGCACGCTGCTCGCGAGCGTCGCGCAGGAGATCATGGTCCGCGTACCCGACGCCGAGGAGCGCCGGGGCTGACCTTCAGCGGCGCTTCGCGTACACGATGGGCTCGCCGACGAACGGCGCCCACGCGTCTCGCTCGGCCGCTCCCCATCGCGTCGGCCGGCCGCTGGCGGTGTCCACCAGGACGACGACGGCCGAGGCTCGGGCGTACATGACCTGCGCCTGCTCGCCCGCGGGGCTGAACACCTCGTAGCAGACCTCCACGCTCGAGCCGCCGATGCGGCCGACCCACAGCTGCACGTCCAGCGGCCTCTGTCCGTAGGGCACAGGGCGCAGGTACTCGATCTCCTGCCGTGCGACGAGCGTCGCCCGCGAGCCGCCACCCTCGAGGACC
Source organism: Microbacterium sp. B35-04 (assembly GCF_010634885.1). Lineage (NCBI taxonomy): Bacteria > Bacillati > Actinomycetota > Actinomycetes > Micrococcales > Microbacteriaceae > Microbacterium > Microbacterium sp. B35-04. Next base: position 108,977 of record NZ_MWLP01000006.1, read on the forward strand.
GACATGTCGAAGACCGCGGTGGCCGCGGCATCCGTCCCGTCTTCAGGTCGCCAGAAGGCGCGCAGGCGCGCCTCTTCGAGCAGCTTGAGCATTGAGGTGTTGTTGACGTGCCCGAGCGCGTCGAGGTCTCCCCACCGCAGGTGGATGGGGACGTGCAGGCGGCGACCGTTCGCGGCGG
>NZ_MWLP01000060.1:0-3363 GCF_010634885.1 Microbacterium sp. B35-04
GCTCGCCGGCGGCTGAACCCCGACCGTCTCCCGCGTGAGGGAGCCGGTAGGCCGTCGGCTCCCTCAGCCTGCCCACAACCCCTCGGAGGAGGCCGAACGTGGACATCATGCTGGACCTCGAGCAGCTCAAGGCCGCCCAGTCGGGGCTCGAGTCGTCGATTTCGGAGTTCGAGGCCGCGTCCGACACGAACGACGGCCTTGAGGACGCGGTGGGTCGCCCCGATGGACGTGGGGATCTGCTGAACCAGGTGATCGACTTCGAGGTGGCCTGGCGTGACAAGCGCGGCAAGCTCAAGGAGAACCTCGAGAACATCAAGAAGCAGCTGACCTCGATCATCGACGGCTGGGAAGAGTGGGACACCACGACGGCACGGGATCTGGAGGGGTCGACGACGACCACTGAGCTCACGTCGACGAGGGCCTCCTGATGCGCTCGCCGAACAAGGGCTACGACCTCCAGCAGCTGGAGGGCAATGCGACGGACATCTCCACCCGCGCCCAGCAGCTGAAGACTCTCGCGACGACGATGGAGAACACCTCCGTCCAGCTCAAGGCGATCGGTGACTCGTCGGTTCACAGAAGCAAGGGCACCGACAAGCTCGCCGAGATGGCCAACGAGAGTCACGCCGACCTCTCCGACGCGGCGGTGCGATACCGCGGAACCGGCCAGAGCCTCGCCTCGTACGGCGAAGCACTGGAGACGGCGCAATCGTGGCTGCGTGCCAACCTCAGCGATGTCGAAGACGCAGAGAACGCCTACCAGGCGGCGCTCGTCGCGAAATCGGAAGCGGACTTCGCCGAGACACTCGCCCTCACGACCGCGTCCGGGGCGGAGGACGACGCACTCACGCGTGCCGCCGACCGCGCCGAAACGGATGCGGACTCTGCGCAGGACGCAGTGACCACTGCTCAAGCGCTTCGCGACGAGCTGTGGGAGGAGTTCGAGGACGTCTTCGGCACGTGGTCCGATGCGTATGACGACGCCGTCGACGGCATCGAGAACGCGATCGAGAGTGCCGATAACAACGACGGCTTCTGGGAGTTCATCGACGACGTCCTTGACGTCATCGCGATCGTCCTCGTCGTGCTGAGTGTGATCGCGCTCATCATCGGCGCACCCTTGACAGGTCTGCTCGCGGGCATCATCTTCGCTCTCGCCGCAGCGTCGTTCCTGCTCACGGCCCTGAAGTTCGCCTACGGACGGGCCAGCCTGAGCGATGTCGCCTGGAGCGCGGTCGGACTCCTGCCCTTCGGCGTCGGCAAGATCCTCTCGCGGGGAGTTCCCGCGCTCGGCACAGTGGTCCAGGGTGGCCGCGGTGCCGTCACGGCCGCCATCCGCAGCAGCCTCCCGCAGTTCTCGCTCTTGCGCCCCACGACCTGGGCCGCGCCGCTGCAGTCGCTCTTCGCGCCGGCGAGGGCCTGGCTCGCGCTTCCGAAGCCGGGCCTGTTCACCAACCCGCTGACGGCACTGCGCCTGGGCGGTGCGGAGACCGCGCAGATCACATCGTTCCTGAACACCATGCGCAGCACGCCGTGGGCGACGAGCCCAGGGGTGGCTCAGTTCATCTCGTCGACCGCGGGCTCGCTGCCCGGAGGGTTCCTGCAGGGTGCGAACATGGTGTCGTGGAGTGGGTTCGCCGTCGTGGACTTGCTGGGGCTCGCGGACGCGCAGCCCGAGATCCCGGGCCTTCGCGACGTGCGCATAGGCTGAGACCGTGAGTCCCAGTCGCACGAATCCTCGCTCGGTGCAGTCCATCGCCCGTGTGGCGTACGCGGTCGTCGCCGTCCTTCCCCCGGCGATCCTGATCGTGTTCCTCGTGGGGTCGCTGTTCTTCTCGGGCGGGCAGGTCAGCGCCACGATGGACCCGAAGTGGGGGGTTGTCTGGGCGTATCCGCTGTTCGTCGTCCCCACGGTTCTGCTCGTGGCTCTCGGAGCGGTGCTGGTGGTGCTGGCCATCATCCTGGCCGCCACCGCGCGTGACGCGGATGTGCCGGGGCTGCGCGGGCTGCTCGGACCGACGGCCGCCTCGATCGTCGCAGCCGTCGGATTCGCGCTCCTCGCTCCCGACGGCGGCACTCGGAGCGGCGATGTCACGTTCGGGGACCAGTGGCAGGGAGCGGTCGTCAGCAGCGTGGCTCTCGTCATCCTGCTCATCGGCATCGCTGTGGCGCGCACGCGGTCAGAGGACCGCCAGAGCACCGCCCGATGACGGCGCTGTCGGGCTTTCGCCTGCTGCTCCCGCCGGGCTGGTCTCGGTACCGAGTCGACGAGGACGGACGCAAGCGGTTCTTCGCGAAGCTGTCGGCGCGGATGAAGCAGATCGGCAATCCGGAGCTCGACGTCAAGCTGCGGATGCTGGCGAACGCTCAGTGGCGTCGACTCGAGCAGACGGGGACTCACAGCGTCTATCTCCCGGATCGCGAAGTCGAGGGGCTCGCTCACCTGCCGATCTCACTGGCCGTGCGACAGCATGTCGCGCCGTCGGGGGCTGCGTTCGCCGACGGTCTCGGTGGCCTCACGCGGGCCGCCATCGAGACGTTCGACACCGCGATCGGCCCGATTCAGCGCTGGCAGTCCGAGACGATCGGCAGCGATGACGACGCCGGGATCACGACCCGAGCACTCGGCTACGGATTCGCCCTGCCGGGTGCGGACGGGCGGCGCGGACTCGTCTTCCTGGCCAGCATCCCGTATGCCGACGACGCGGATCCGGTCCTCGTCGAGGGGGCGACCGAGCTCGTGGACTCGATCATGGAGACATTCCGATGGCGATAGCCCCGATGTACACGCTCTCGCTCGAATCGACGTGGCTGCCCGTGCCGCTGCGGTTTCCGTGGGGGACGTTCACCCGGCCGGACGAGTGGGCCACCGTGCTCACCGACAGCTTGCTGGCCGACACCGGTGTCGACGACGAGGCGCGTGACCGGCTGCGAGCGACCGCACTCCACCTGCAGGCCATGTCGGGACCCCTTCCCGGGGCGATGGAGCGGTTCTGGCGCACCGAGTTCGTCGGTGGTGAGACGATCATCGCGCACCTGTACATCACCGATTCGGATGCCGCGACCGCCGAGGATCTCGTGCAGCTGGCGCGTGCGGGTGTCGGGGGAGTCGTCCAGATCTGGGGATCCCTGGAGGGGACGGCCTTCGATGCCGCGGTCAGCGCGGTCGTGGTGTCGGGTGCGGAACAGGCCGAGGTGTATGGGCTGCGGCATCTGGGTGTACGCGACGGCTTCGTCTTCCTGCTCGATCTGCTGCACGACAACCCCCTCGTCGTCGACGCCGTGCAGGGGGAGCTCGAGCGGGTCTTCTGTTCGATCCGCTTCGCGTAGCGCGCCCCTCCGGGATGGGGAATGGTCCCCATC
>NZ_MWLP01000061.1:0-1948 GCF_010634885.1 Microbacterium sp. B35-04
CTCGCAAGCTCGCTCAACGACTCGCTTGCTCAACGACCGGACTCGTCGCGGTCGGCGACGAGCCGCTCGAACCACGCGAGCGTCGCACGGGTCATGTCGGCGGGCTGCCCCGACGACTCGAGCGCTGCCAGGGCCGCGCGCACCTCGTGCTCGCGCCGCACGGCGTGCAGGGTCGAGCCGTCGACGAGCCGGTCGACGAGCGCGGCGCCGTCCGGACCCAGCTCATCCGCCATCTGCGCGCGCAGCCACTCCTCGGCGCCGGCGGCGCGCGCGGCGCCGAGCCCCTCGAGCACGAGGGCCGCCAGCCCCTTCATGAACACGCTCCGAAGCAGCCGCAGGCGCGCGGCTTCGCCCGCTTCGCCGTCGATGACCTCGACGGGCACCTCGAACGGGCCCACGAGCTCGGCGAACTCGCGTGCCCCGGTCCCGCTCGCGAGGAGCGGCGTCCGGTGCCCGGCGCGCACCACGGGTGCGAGCACCGCGACGTCGGCCATCGCGAGCCCGCGGTCGGCGGCGAGGCGCGCGATGCGCTGCTTGAGCTCGGGGGCGGCGGTGTTGAGATCGGCGTAGACCGCCCCCGCGGCGATGTGCGGCAGCGCCTCGCGGGCGACGGATGCCGCGGCATGCCCGGTGACGAGGCTCAGCGTGACGTCCGCCGCGGCGACGGCGTCGGCCAGCGTCGCGAACTGCGGCACGTCGGGGTCGCCGAGGTTATGCGCGGGGTCGAAGGCGCGGACGTCGGCCCCGGCGTGCGCCAGGCCGCGGGCGTAACGACGGCCGGCCTCGCCGAGGCCGAGGATCGCGATCGTCGTCATGGCCGACAACCCTAGAGCACCGGCGCAGGCCCGATGCCGGCGCCGGGGGCGGGGTCGGAGGTGCCCGGAGCGACCGGAGCGCCGGCGTCGTGCGGGTCGGTGTCGAGGCTCTCGAGGTACTCGAGCGAGCGGCGCGACCCGCTCACGAGCGAGCGGATGCCGTGGGTGCGCTCGTCGACGTCGGGCCTGTAGGCGGCAGCGAGCTCGCGCGCGATGCCGGTCGCGGCTCGGCGCAGCAGCTCGGCGTAGCCGTGGGTCGAGGCGCCGTCGTTGGGCACCACCACGCCGATCGCGGCGTAGACGATGCCGCCCGGTCCCATCACCGGCACAGCGATGCCGCGCGATTCGGGGTGGATCGCGCCCTCCGTCACGGCGTACCCGTCCTCGCGCACGCGCCGCAGCTGCGCGCGCAGCTCGGCGCCCGTGCGGATGGTGCGCTGCGTGTACGGACGCAGCCCGCGCGCGATCACGTCGTTCACGAGGGCGTTGTCGGCGTAAGCCAGCAGAGCGAGTCCGGTGGACGACGCGTGAAGCGGGATGCGGCCGCCGATGAGCGTCGCGTTCACGACGGCCTCGCGGGTCGACATCCGGTCGATGAACAGCACGTCGCGCCCGCTCAGCACCCCCAGCTGGGCGTGCTGTCGCACCCGTTCGTGCACGGCGCCCAGCCAGGGCCGCGCGATCTCGCGGAGGCCCACCGCACCCGGCGTGCGGCTGGCGAACTCCCACAGCCGCACGCCGAGGCGGTACGTGCGGTCGGGCAGCCGCTCGAGCAGCCCCTCGCGCTCGAGCTCGGCGATCAGCCGGTGCGCGCTCGAGCGGGGAACACCCGCGGCGTCCGCGATCTCGCTGAGCGTGAGGAACGGATGCCACGCGTCGAAGCTCTCGAGCACGCGCAGGTGGCGGTGCAGCACCGACTCGCCCGCAGATCCTCGTGCCACGGCATCCTCCTCGATGACGCCGCCATCGTAACCCCGCGCTCGCCGGAGTTCCGTTGAGCGGAAACCCGGGGCGTTTCGTCTCGCTCGTTCCTCGCTCGCTCCACGCCCGGGGGGAGGGGTCGCGGGTTTCGGTCGTTGAGCGCGGGAGCGCCAGCGACCGCGACGAGATGCGTCGAGCCGCCCGTGTGCGCC
>NZ_MWLP01000062.1:0-25043 GCF_010634885.1 Microbacterium sp. B35-04
ACCGAGACGAAACACCTCGCACCCACCGAACACGTTTCGACTCGCAAGCTCGCTCAACGACCGGGACCGCACAGACAGGACAGGGACATGACACCTGCAACCGCCACCCCGATGCGTACGCGCACCGGCCCCATCCCCACCCAGACCCACGAGCCGTCGATCGAGATCGCCGGCCGCATGCAGCCCAGGTACGACGAGGTCCTCACCCCCGAGGCCATCGCGTTCCTCACCGAGCTGCACCAGCGCTTCGGCGCCCGTCGGCACGACCGCCTCGCCGACCGCATGCGACGCCGCTTCGAGATCGGCAACGGGCACGACCCGCAGTTCCGCGACGACACCCGGCACATCCGCGAGGATGCCGAGTGGACGGTCGCGGGCGCAGGTCCCGGACTCGAGGACCGCCGCGTCGAGATCACGGGCCCGACCGACCCGAAGATGACGATCAACGCGCTCAACTCCGGCGCGAAGGTGTGGCTGGCCGACCAGGAGGACGCCACCAGCCCCACCTGGAAGAACGTCATCGAAGGCCAGCTGAGCCTGCGCGACGCGATCCGCGGCGAGCTCTCGTTCACCAGCGGCGAGGGCAAGCGCTACGAGGTCACGGCCACCGAGACCCCCACCATCGTCATGCGGCCGCGCGGCTGGCACCTCCCCGAGCAGCACATCCGCTTCACCGACCGCACCGGCCGCACGATGGCCGCGTCGGGGTCGCTCGTGGACTTCGGGCTGTACTTCTTCCACAACGCCGAGCGACTGATCGCGAACGGCCGCGGGCCCTACTTCTACATCGCCAAGCTCGAGTCGAGCGAAGAGGCGAAGCTGTGGGACGACGTCTTCACCTTCAGTGAGAAGTACATCGGGATCCCGCACGGCACCATCCGGGCGACTGTGCTGATCGAGACTCTGCCGGCGGCGTTCGAGATGGAGGAGATCCTCTTCGAGCTGCGCGACCACTGCGCGGGCCTGAACGCCGGCCGCTGGGACTACATCTTCTCGATCATCAAGAACTACCGCGGCCGCGGTGCGCGCTTCGTGCTGCCCGACCGCAGCGAGGTCACGATGACCGTGCCGTTCATGCGCTCGTACACCGAGCTGCTCGTGCAGACGTGCCACAAGCGCGGCGCCTTCGCGATCGGCGGCATGAGCGCCTTCATCCCGAACCGGCGCGACCCCGAGGTGACGGCGACGGCGTTCGAGAAGGTCGCCGCCGACAAGAAGCGCGAGGCCGGCGACGGCTTCGACGGCACGTGGGTGGCCCACCCCGACCTGATCCCGGTCGCGCGGGCCGAGTTCGACGCGGTGCTGGGCGATCGCCCGAACCAGCTCGACCGTCAGCGTCCCGAGGTCCGTGTGAGCGCGGCCGACCTGATCGACGTGCACATCGGGCGTCCGGTCACGGCGGCGGGCGTGCACGCGAACGTGTCGGTGGCGATCCGCTACCTCGAGGCCTGGCTTCGGGGCCTGGGCGCGGTGGCGATCGACAACCTCATGGAGGATGCCGCGACGGCCGAGATCTCGCGCTCCCAGGTGTGGCAGTGGATCCACCAGGACCGCACCACCGACGACGACACCGCGATCACCCGCGAGTACGTCGAGGGCCTGATCTCCCAGGTGCTGGGCGAGGTCCAGCGCCCTTCGACAGGCTCAGGGACCAGCGGCGACCGCTTCGACGACGCGGCGGAGATCTTCCGCGATGTCGCCCTCGGCCAGGACTTCCCGGCGTTCCTGACCTTGCCGGCATACTCGCGCTTCCTGGTCGAGACCGACTGACGCGTCATCCGTGTCCCGATTTCCACCGCATACGACCGCTCGACCGGTGGAAATCGGGACACGAAGACCGCTTTTCGGGACACGAACACCCCTAACGCAAAGGAAAAACCATGACCGCGTACGAAGACGACATCGAAGCCATCCAGGCGCTCAAGGAGCAGCACGGCTCCAGCTGGGACGCCATCGATCCCGAGTCCGCCGCACGCATGCGGGCGCAGAACCGCTTCCGGACGGGACTCGAGATCGCCCAGTACACCGCCGACATCATGCGCCGCGACATGGCGGAGTACGACGCAGACTCATCGGTATACACCCAGTCCCTCGGGGTGTGGCACGGCTTCATCGGGCAGCAGAAGCTCATCTCGATCAAGAAGCACCTCAAGAGCACGAACAAGCGCTACCTCTACCTGTCGGGCTGGATGGTCGCCGCGCTCCGCTCGGAGTTCGGCCCCCTCCCCGACCAGTCGATGCACGAGAAGACCTCCGTGCCGGCGCTGATCGAGGAGCTCTACACCTTCCTGCGCCAGGCCGACGCCCGCGAGCTCGACCTGCTCTTCACCCAGCTCGACGAGGCACGTGCTGCCGGCGACGAGACCGCGGTGGAGTTCATCCAGTCGCAGATCGACAACTACGAGACCCACGTGGTGCCGATCATCGCCGACATCGATGCCGGCTTCGGCAATCCCGAGGCCACCTACCTCCTCGCGAAGAAGATGATCGAGGCGGGTGCGTGCGCCATCCAGATCGAGAACCAGGTGTCGGACGAGAAGCAGTGCGGCCATCAGGACGGCAAAGTGACCGTCCCGCACGAGGACTTCATCGCGAAGCTCAACGCGGTCCGGTATGCGTTCCTCGAGCTCGGCATCGAGAATGGCATCATCGTCGCCCGCACCGACTCGCTCGGCGCCGGCCTCACCCAGAAGCTCGCGGTCACCCAGCAGCCGGGCGACCTCGGCGACCAGTACAACTCCTTCCTCGACGTCGAAGAGATCTCGGAGGGCGATCTGGGCAACGGCGACGTCGTGATCAAGCGCGACGGCAGGCTGCTGCGCCCGAAGCGCCTCGCCAGCAACCTGTACCAGTTCCGCTCCGGGACCGGTGAGGAGCGCGTCGTGCTCGACTGCATCACATCGCTGCGCAACGGTGCCGATCTGCTGTGGATCGAGACCGAGAAGCCGCACGTGGAGCAGATCGCCGGCATGGTCGACGCGATCCGCAACGAGATCCCGAACGCGAAGCTCGTCTACAACAACAGCCCGTCGTTCAACTGGACGCTCAGCTTCCGCCAGCAGGCGTACGACCTGCTCGCAGAGCAGGGCGAGGATGTCTCGGCCTACGACCGCGGCGACCTGATGAACGTCGACTACGACGACACCGAGCTCGCGCGGCTGGCCGACGAGAAGATCCGCACGTTCCAGCGCGAGGGTTCCGCCCGCGCCGGCATCTTCCACCACCTCATCACGCTCCCGACGTACCACACGGCGGCGCTGTCGACCGATGACCTCGCCAAGGGCTACTTCGGCGACGAGGGCATGCTCGCCTACGTGAAGGGTGTGCAGCGTCGCGAGATCCGCGAGGGCATCGCCACGGTCAAGCACCAGAACATGGCGGGAAGCGACATCGGCGACAACCACAAGGAGTACTTCGCCGGCGACGCGGCCCTCAAGGCCGGCGGCCAGCACAACACGATGAACCAGTTCAGCTGAACCCCGCCGCAGGAAGCGCTCGCGCTGCCTGATCGACGACGACTACTGAAGACGATGGATGCCTCGGACCGCCCGGTCCGAGGCATCCGTCGTCCGTCCCGGAGGCGTCCCTCCGCTACCCGAGGAGCCCGCGCTCCATCGCGAGCGTCACGGCGCGCGTGCGGTCGGCGACGCCGAGCTTCTCGAAGACCTTCAGCAGGTGCGTCTTGACCGTGGACTCGCCGATGCCGAGCGTCACGGCGATCTGCTTGTTGCTCTGCCCGGTCGCGACGAGCCGCAGCACGTCGAGCTCCCGCGCCGTGAGCACGGCCGCCGGCTCCGGCCGCCGCATCCGTTCGACCAGACGCACCGCGACCTGCGGCGAGAGCGCGGACTGGCCGGCCGCCACCGAGCGGATGCCGGCCACGATCTCGGCCTGCGGCGCGGCCTTCAGCAGATACCCCGACGCGCCCGCCTCGATGGCCGCGAGGATCTGGTCGTCGGATTCGTACGTCGTGAGGATCAGGACGCGCGGCGCAGGGTCGCCCGCCTCTCCCCCGGCGATCCGCGCGGTCGCCGCGACGCCGTCGACGTGGGGCATGCGCAGGTCCATCAGGACGACGTCGGGACGCGTCTCCGCGGCGAGCCGCACGGCTTCCTCACCGTCGGATGCCTCGGCCACGACCTCGAAGCCGGGCTCGTCCGAGAGCAGGCCAGACAGACCGGCTCGCACCACCGGGTGGTCGTCGGCGATGAGCAGCCGGATCATGGAGCGCCTCCTGAGACATCGTCCACGGCATCCTGCCGTGCCGTGGGGAGATGCACGCGCAGCGACGTGCCCCGCCCCGCCGTCGAGTCGACCTCGAAGGTGCCGCCGGCCAGCGCGACGCGCTCCCGCATGCCGTCGAGCCCGAACCCCGCGCCGGGCGAGGCCGGCTCGAACCCGCGGCCGTCGTCGGCGACCTCGAGGGCCGCGCCGCCCGCGGCGTCTACGCGCACACGCACCTGCACCCGGTCGGCCGCAGCATGCTTCGCGGCGTTCGACAGCGCCTCCTGCAGGCAGCGCAGGAGCACGACCTGCGTCTCGCGATCGAGCTCGCCCGCTGCGTCGGCGGTGTCGAGCTCGATCGCGGCGTGGCCCTGTGCTCGGAACCGCTCCACGAGCCGCTCGACCGCAGCGGCGAAGGCCGGCTCGCGGGGCACGGCGGCCGTGCGCGCGACGAGCGCCCGGGCCTCCGCCAGAGCGTCGCGGGCGACCTGCTCGACTGTCGCGATCGTCGCGGCCGCGGCATCCGTCTGTCCTTCTCGCGACTGCCGGCCGGCGCGTTCCGCGAAGATCACGAGCCCGGCGAGCGTCTGTGCGAGGGTGTCGTGGATGTCTCGGGCCAGTCGCTCGCGCTCGGCCGACGCGCCACGCTCGCGGCTGAGCGCCTCCACCTGCCCCTGCGCGGCGGTGAGCTCTGAGAGCAGTCGTTCGCGCTCCTCGCCGTACTCGGCGATGCGGGCGATCCACAGGCCGATGGCGATCGCGAACGCCAGCGAGAAGACGGCCGTCGTCGCGCCGGCGACCACCGAGTCGGCATCGGCGCCGTTGCCGATGATCACGCCCACGAACACGCTGCCGGCGATGACGGCGGACCCGCCGATCCCCCGCCGCCGGGAGTCGCCGATCACCCATACCAACGGGTAGGCCAGCGTCTGCAGCATGGCCATGAAGGGCGCGGCGCCGACGCCGATCCCCACGGCGACCGCTGCCACGGAGAGGAAGGCGGGGTACCGCCACGCCGCCCGCGGTGGTTCGACGGCGGCGCGGCCGACGACGGCGTAGCCCGCCACGAAGAGCACGAGCGCTGCGAGACTCACCGCGGTGCGCGAGGGCGTGGGCGGTGCGAAGAGGAACAACACGCCGAGGGCGATCACCGTCGCCACGATGGCGACGATCGCATCCCACCGCCGCTCACTCAACATGCTCCGCCACCCTCGCTTCTCTGCGTCCGTCTCCCGCGCCCCGCGTCGAACCTGCCGGGGCACGCACCGTCAGGCTAGCGGCGCGAGCCCGCCACGCGCCCGGTGCGAGCCTGCCCGCGCGGGGTTCGGGCCTGCCCGCCCGGTGCGAGCCTGCCCGCGCGGGGTTCGGACCGGGCCCGGGGGCAGGCGGGCGGGCTCACGCATCACGGCGCATCCACCGGAAGGTGACGCGGGAGAGCACCAGCCCGACGACGAGCCAGACGGCGAGCGCGATCGCGACGCCCGCGAGGTCCCACTCGCCGTTCTGCTCGAGCGCCGCGTACTCCTCCGGCAGGAAGACGGCGCGCATGCCCTGCGCCATCCACTTGAGCGGGAAGAGCCCGGCGAGGTTCTGCAGCCACTCCGGCAGCTGCGAGAACGTCAGATACACGCCGGAGATGAACTGGAGCGCGAGCGCGATCGGCACGACCACGGCGGTGGCGCTCTTGCCGGTGCGCGGCACCGCCGACAGCGCGACGCCGAGCAGCGCCGAGGTGGTGATACCCAGCACGAACACCCAGGCGAACGTCGCCCAGCTCTCGGCGGAGGTCGGAAGGTCCACACCCAGCACGAGCGACGCGAAGGCCAGCAGCAGCGCGGACTGCAGCACACCGGTCACGAGGACCTGCCCGATCTTCCCGAGGAAGTAGCTCACCGGAGACAACGGCGTGCCGCCGAGGCGCTTGAGCATGCCGTCCGAGCGCTCGATCGCGATGTCCATCGCGAGGTTCTGAAAGCCCGACAGCAGCAGACCGGCGGCGATCATGCCGGGCAGGTACAGCTGCGCCATCGGGATGGCCGGCACGCCCGGGGCGATCTGCACGTCGCCGTCCGAGCCGAAGGCCACGCTGAACAGTCCCAGCATGAAGATCGGGAACAGGAAGGTGAAGAAGAGCGTGTCGCCCGAGCGGAAGTACTGCACGAGCTCGAAGCGGGCGCGCCAGATCCCCACGGCGAAGATGCCGCGTCGTCGTGAGTGACGCCGCGCCGGCATCGGCCGACTCGGCGACGTGCTGCGGGTCGTGGTGCTCATCGCTCTTCCCCTCCGATCGCGACGGCATCGCCGATGCTGTCGCGGGTCCCCACGACCCCTCCACGCGCCGCTGACGCGTCGCGCGGAGCCTCTGGCCGCGTGGGCCCAGACTCGGCCTCGGCGACGAGCGCCAGGTAGATGTCCTCGAGACTCGGGCGCACGATCTCGAGCTCATCCGGCGCGCCGCCGAGCCGGGCGGCCAGCGCCGTCGCGAACTCGAACGGGTCGGCGGTGCGCTCCTGCCGCGGCATTCCTTGCTCGCGCCACTTCACGATCGGCATCCGTGCCTCATCGCCGCCGAACCCCGCGACCGGGCCGATCGCACGCATACGCCCCGCCGCGATCACCGCGACGCGGTCGGCGAGCTGCGCGGCCTCATCGAGGTAGTGCGTGGTGAGCACGATCGTGGTGCCCTCGGCCTGCAGACCGCGGATGAGGTCCCAGAACTCCCGGCGCGCATGCGGATCGAACCCCGTCGTCGGCTCGTCCAGGAACAGCAGCTCAGGTCGGCCGATGATGCCCAGCGCGACATCGACCCGCCGCTGCTGCCCGCCCGAGAGACGCGAGATACGCGTCTTCGCCTGGGCCTGCAGGCCCACAGCCGCGATCACCTCGTCGACGTCGCGTGGGTTCGGGTAGAACCCCGCGAACTGCCGCAGCTGCTCGCGGACCGTCGCGAGACCGGACTGCCCCGTGGACTGCAGCACAATGCCCAGCCGCGCCTTCAGGTCGAGACCGCCCGTCGCCGGGTCCACGCCGAGCACTTCGACGTCGCCGCCCGTCCGACGCCGATATCCCTCGAGGATCTCGACCGTCGTCGACTTGCCCGCGCCGTTCGGCCCGAGCAGCGCGAAGGTCTCGCCCCGCTCGATCTCGAACGATACGCCGTCGACCACGGCTCGGTCGCCGTACGTCTTCCGCAGGTCGCGCACCCGCACCGCGACCTCGCCCGCACCCTCATCCGTCTGCATGCCTCCAGCCTCGCCGCCGCAGCAGCCCGAGACCAGCGGTCATCCGCTGGAGCAGGCATCCCCCATTCGGTGGATGCTGAAGCCTGCGGTTCGCCGGCGGGCGGAGCAGAACGGAGTCAGCGTCCCGGCGCCGGGATGGGCACCGCGACGGCGGCCACGGCGCCGGCCGCGGCATCCGCTCGCTCTTCGGCGCGGAGCAGGCGCTGGCCGCGGATGCCGCCCGCGAGCGCCCAGGCAAGCAGCCAGACGCCCGACCCGATGGTGATGACGGCGGCGGCGCGGAGCCCGGCCTCGGGATCGAGCAGCACGACGAGGGCGATGAGCGACAGCACGCCGCCGAAGATCGCGCCCGTGGCGCCGACCCTGGTGAGCATGCAGCCGCGCGCGAGCCACCACGCGATCCCGCCCGCAGTGACGAGCACGAGCGCGAGCACGACGGCTCCCCAGATCCAGGCGTCCACGAGGCACAGGGTACCGCGCAGCGGCACGGCCGGGAAGGGGGCGCTCCAGGGAATGGGACGGTCGCGGAAGACGCCGCTCGCCGGACGCTCCGTCGCGCACGCCGCGCATCGCGCACATTCCCGGGCCGCACGGGTGCGATTGGCCGCTGACCACGTCGCCCGCTCGGACTACGCTCGAAGCGTGACAGAACGCGCCCCGCTCACCCGCACGCCCTCGCTCTCCCGCAAGCTCAGCGCCATCGCCGAGTCGGCCACCCTCAAGGTCGATGCCAAGGCCAAGGCCCTGCAGGCCGCCGGCCGGCCGGTCATCTCGTATGCCGCCGGCGAGCCCGATTTCGCGACGCCGCAGTTCATCGTGGATGCCGCCGCCGAGGCGCTGCACAACCCCGCCAACTTCCGCTACACGCCCGCCGCGGGTCTGCCGGCCCTGCGCGAGGCGATCGCCGCGAAGACGCTGCGCGACTCCGGCCTCGAGGTGGACCCCTCGCAGATCATCGTCACCAACGGCGGCAAGCAGGCGGTGTACCAGGCCTTCCAGACCGTGGTGAACCCCGGCGACGAGGTGCTGCTGCCGGCCCCGTACTGGACGACCTATCCCGAGGCGATCGCCCTGGCCGACGGCATCCCCGTCGAGGTGTTCGCCGGCGCCGACCAGCACTACAAGGTGACCGTCGAGCAGCTCGAGGACGCGCGCACCGAGCGCACGGTGGCGCTCGTGTTCGTCTCGCCGTCGAACCCCACCGGATCGGTGTACACACTCGAAGAGACGCGGGCGATCGGCGAATGGGCCGTCGAGCACGGCATCTGGATCATCACCGACGAGATCTACCAGAACCTCGTGTACGCGCCCGACGGCTCGGACGCTCCGGTGAAGGCCGTCTCGATCGTGGAGGCTGTTCCGGATGCCGCGGGGCAGACGATCCTCGTCAACGGCGTCGCGAAGACCTACGCGATGACCGGCTGGCGCCTCGGCTGGATGGTCGGCCCGAAGGAGGCGATCAAGATCGCCGGCAACCTGCAGTCGCACCTCTGCTCGAACGTGAACAACATCGCGCAGCGCGCGGCCCTCGCGGCCCTCACCGGCCCGCAGGACGAGGTCGAGCTGATGCGCCAGGCCTTCGACCGCCGCCGCCGCACGATCGTCGCCGAGCTGTCGAAGATCGACGGCGTCGAGGTCCCCACGCCGCTGGGAGCGTTCTACGCGTACCCCGACGTGCGAGGCCTCCTCGGCCGTGAGTGGGCCGGTTCGACGCCGACCACCTCGCTCGAGCTCGCCGACCTCATCCTCGAGCAGGCCGAGGTCGCCGTCGTTCCGGGCGAGGCCTTCGGCCCCTCGGGCTACCTGCGCCTGTCGTACGCCCTCGGCGACGACGCCCTCCTCGAGGGCGTGCAGCGCCTGCAGCGCCTCTTCGCCTCGTAGCCCGCGGGCTCTCGACGGAACGCGGATGCCTCGGTTCGAGGCATCCGCGTTCTTCGTTCGTGCGTGCCTGCTGCGAAAAGTCGGGCCGGTGACGCGACACGCCGAGCCTCGGAATCCCTGACCGGCGCGCCTCCGTGACCGGCCCGACTTTTCGCACCGGGCGGGTGGCTGAGCGTGCACGGATGCCGCGGCGGCGGCGCCGGACGCGAGCGAGGAAGTCGAGCCGAATCGTCGACCCGTCGTCCCTTCGTTCGTCGTCCTTGTTGAGACACGAACGGAAGGACACCCCATGGGACGGCGAATCGACCTGGTGATGGAACTGGCGGCGGCATTGGCGAATCTCACGCCCGCGCACCGCACGCTGCTGCTCGCGGACGACGACGAGGGTCACCGCGCGGACGAAGGGTGCTGCGGCTAGAGCTCCACGTCGACCAGCACCGGCTCGGGCTGCAGGATCAGGCCGAACTCGGACTGCACGCGGCCCTGGATGAAGCGGGCGAGCTCGGCGAGCTCGGCGGCGGTGGCGCTGCCGCGGTTCGTCAGGGCGAGGGCGTGCTTCGTCGACAGGCCGGCACGCGAGCGAGGAAGCTTGAACCCCTTCCGCACGCCGGCGTGCTCGATGAGCCATCCGGCGCTCACCTTGACGTCGGACTCGACGGTGGGGGTCGGCGGCACGTAGCCGTCGAAGCTCGCGAGCGGGATGACGAGCACCGGGTCGAGGTCGGGGTGCACGGGCCAGCGCGGGCATTCGTCGGGGAGCGTGCGGGCGAAGGATGCCGAGACCACCGCGTTCTGGAAGAACGAGCCCGCGCTGTACGTGTCGGGGTCGTCGGGATCGAGCACCATCCCCTTGCTGCGACGCGTCTCGAGGATGCGCTCGCGCACCCACTCGAGAGTCACTTCGTCGTCAGGACGGAGTCGCAGCGCCGTACGCAGCTGTTCGCCGGCGATGCGGCGGGCCCCGTGGCCGATCTCGGGGAGGTCGAGGGTGACCGACAGGATCACGGCCCGCCGGGCGGGCGCAGAGCCGTAATGGTGCTTCAGCACCGACGTGCGGAAGCCGAGTCCGAGTTCGGCGGCCGGCACCGTCGATACCTCGCCGGTGGACTCGTCGAGGAGCTCGACCTCACTGAGCGTCTGAACGATCTCCTGGCCGTAGGCGCCGATGTTCTGCACCGGCGCGGCGCCGACGGTGCCGGGGATCCCCGACATCGCCTCGACGCCGCCGAGGCCTTCGGCCACCGCGTAGGCGACGAAGGCGTCCCAGTCGTGGCCCGCCTGCACGCGCAGGCGGACGCGTCCGGCCACGGGTGACGGCATCCGCTCGATGCCGTTCGTGAGCACCCGCACGACGGCGCCGTCGAACGGCTCGTCACCGACGAACAGGTTCGAGCCGCCGCCGAGCACGAGCCACTCGTCGCCGGACGCCCAGACGTCGCGGAGGGCGTCGACGAGCTCGTCGGTGGTGGGCGCGTCGATCATGCGGGTCGGCGTGCCGCCGGTGCGCAGGGTCGTGAGCCGCGACAGCGGGATCGGGGTGACGTCGGGCATGCGTCAGATCGTCCGCACGCGCACCTGCGCCTTGACCAGCACCGTCGCGCCGTTGAACGACACGGTGAGGTCGATGCGCGCCGACTCGTCGTCGACGGCGCCGACCTTCGCGACGACGGTCACGTCGGCGCCGGTCTCGGCGTCGACCACGACGGGCTTGGTGAACCGGACGCCGTAGTCGAGGATGCGGCCGCTGTCCCCGAGCCACGACGCGATCGTGCCGACGGCGAGACCCATCGTGAGCATCCCGTGGGCGAGAACGCCCGGGAGTCCCACGGCGACGGCGACGTCGTCACGGTAATGGATGGGATTGAAATCCCCGGATGCCCCGGCATAGCGCACGAGGGAGTCCCGGGTGAGATGCACCGTGCGCTCCGCGACGACATCGCCGACGGTGAGGTTCGTCAACGCGCTCACTGCTCGCCCTCCCCCACCAGCAGGATGGACGTCGCAGTGACGACGTGGTCGCCCGCGGCATCCGTGATCTCGGACTCGCTCGTCACCATGGCGGCGGCTCCCATCGCACGGATGCCGGTGACCGCGAGCTTCGCGGTGAGCTCGTCGCCCGCGACGATCGGCCGGGAGTAGCGGAACTTCTGCTCGGCGTGCAGCACGTTCTGCAGGACGATGCCCGAGTCGGGCTCGCCCAGCAGCTGCTGGAGCGTGGCGTCGGTCACCACGATCGCGAAAGTCGGCGGCGCGACGACGTCGGCGTAGCCGAGCGCCTGCGCGGCGGCGGGGTCGAGGTGCTGCGGGTCGTCGGCGAAGACGGCGCGCGCGAACTCGCGCACCTTCTCGCGGCCCACGAGGTAGGGGGTCGTCGGCGGAAAGTCGCGGCCGACGAGCTCGGGGTTCACTGGCACCACGCCATCCTACCGAGCGGCTTCCGCCGGTCCGGCCGGGAGCGGGCCGGCGTCAGCCGTCGAGCCAAGGGATTCGCGGCGAGACCGGGGGCGTCGCCCCCGGTTTCGGCGCGAATGCTCTGTCTCGCCGGCCATCCCCCCGTTTCGATGCCCGGGGCGGCCGGGTCACGCCCGACGGGGACGCCCGCGCCACGCCCGCAGCGCCATCTGCACGGCGATCACCACGAGGTAGACGGCGAACAGCACGTTGGCCACGAACGGGTCGAGGAGCACCGCCGCCCACGCACCGAGCGCGGTCGTCGTGCACGCCGCCACGCCCACGATCGCCGCCGCGACGAGGTCGACGTTGCGCCGGCGGACGTTGCCGATCGTGCCCGACACGGCCGTCGGGATCATCATGAGCAGCGAGGTTCCCTTGGCCACCAGGTCGCTGGTGCCGAACAGCAGCATGAGCGCGGGAACAACGATGATCCCCCCGCCGACGCCGATGAGTCCTGACAGGATGCCGGTGACCACGCCCAGCGCGACGAGTGCGGCGCCGCTCAGCACAGTGAGGGTCAGCTCGGCGTCACGCGACGGGATCACGACGAAGAGGCTCACGATCACGGCGACGAGGAACCCGACGAAGGCCCACCGCAGCACAGTCAGCGACAGTCGCGGGAGCAGCCAGGTGCCGATCTGCGCGCCGAACACGGCGCCGGCCGCGAGCAGCAGCGCCGCGATCCAGGCCACCGAGCCGTGCACGGCGTAGGAGATCACGCCGACGGCCGCCGTCGGGACGATCGCCGCGAGCGACGTCCCGGCGGCGAGGCGCTGGTCGAAGCGGAGCAGCAGCACGAGGAAGGGCACGATCACCGTGCCGCCGCCGACGCCGAACAGACCGGACAGCAGGCCTGCGAGCAGTCCGATCCCGACGCAGACGAGGTAGAACCGGAGGTCGTGCGGGGGGCGCTCGGTTCCGGGCGCGGTCATTCGTACGAGAGGTCGTCGATCACCCACGCGCCGTCGGCCTGGACGAGCGTGTAGTAGTACACGGTCGAACCCGGCGAGGGCTCGGCCGGGTCGCCGTTGGCGTCGACGAGCGCCGTGAACGTCTCATTCGTGGTCACCGCGATCTCGTCGCCCAGCGTCTCGACGTCGGTGATCGTGACCTCGTAGTCTTCGAAGTTCTCGTCGAAGCGGTCCGAGTCCTCTTCGAAGGTGACGCAGTCGGTGAAGCCGCTCTGGGTGCGGAAGTCTTCGGTGGTCGAGGCGGTGAACGTCTCGCAGTCGCCGTCCTGCCAGGCCTCGTCGTAGAGCTCGACCGTGGCGACCGCTGCGCGCTCGTCGTCGGACTCGGCGCCGCCGGTCTGGGTGGATGACGAAGTGGCCGAGAGGAAGAGCAGCGGGATGACCACGGCGGCCGCGATCACGATGCCGAGCAGCACCACGCCGAGCACGACCCAGACGATCCAGAGCTTCGACTTTCGCGGCTCGGTGGCCGCGGTGAATCCTCCGCCGGCAGGGGCACCGGGGTACGCGCCCTGCGGGTATCCCGGTGCGGCGGGCGGGTACTGCTGCGCGGCAGGGTAGGCGGACTGGGCGGGTGCCTCAGGCTGGCCGGCCGGTCCGGGAACCGCACCCGCCTCGACCTGCGTGGCGCCGGATCCGGTGACCGCCACAGGCTGCTGCTGCTCCTCGAATCCGAGCTGGGCGGCGACGATCTCAGCCTCCGTCGGGGCCGGCGATGATTCGGCGTCCGGCTGGGCGACGTGCTCCGTCCACAGCGCCCCGTCCCACCAGCGCAGCGCGCCGTGACCGTCGTCGTACCAGCCGGGAGGAGTCGTCGTCATTGTCAAACCCTATCGCCGCGGCGCATCCCCCGCGGAGGAGTGCCGAGCCGGATGCCTCGCCACCGGGCGCCGCCGTGGCGGCCACGCGCGCGCGTCCCCGCAGGTCGACGACGCTGCAGGGCGCGGGCACGGCGACGATCACCGTTCCAGAACGGCCTGCGTGCTGCGCTCGGGGGTCAGGTCGAGCCGTCGCAGCAGCTGCGCGTTCACGGCCACCACGACGGTCGACAGCGACATCAGGATCGCGCCCACCGACATCGGCAGGACGAAGCCGATCGGCGCAAGCACTCCCGCCGCGAGGGGCACCGAGATGAGGTTGTACCCCGCGGCCCACCAGAGGTTCTGCGACATCTTGCGGTAGCTCGCGCGCGACAGCTCGATCACCGACAGCACCGACCGCGGATCGCTCGACGCGAGGATCACGCCCGCCGACCCGATCGCGACGTCCGTGCCGGCACCGATCGCGATGCCGACGTCGGCGCGGGCCAGCGCGGGGGCGTCATTCACGCCGTCTCCGACCATCGCGACCTTCAGGCCCTCGCCCTGCAGCTCGGCGACCTTCCGCTCCTTGTCTTCGGGACGCACGCCGGCGAACACGCGACGGATGCCGAGAGCCTCGGCGACCGCGCGCGCGACGGGCTCGGCATCCCCCGTGATCATGACAACCTCGACGCCGAGCTTCTGGAGCGCGGCGACGGCGTCACGGGATTCGGGTCGGATCTCGTCGGCGAGCGCGAGTCCGCCGACGACCTCGCCGTCGCGCACGACGTGGAGGATGATCGCCCCCTTCTCGCGCCACCGCGCTGCGGCGTCGACGTCCGCGCCGCCCACTTCCTCGAGCAGGCGCGGGCCGCCCACGCGGACGACGTGCCCGTCGACGTGCGCGGTGACGCCGACCGCGGGCGACGACGCGAATCCGGTGGCCCCGGCGAGCACCAGTCCGCGCGCCTGCGCGGCACGGACGATCGCCTTCGCGAGCGGGTGCTCGCTGTCGGCCTCGGCGGATGCCGCCAGTGCCAGCACCGCGTCGGCATCGAGCGCAGGGGCGGTGGGGGCGGTGGCGACATCCATCACCGTCGGCTCGCCCTTGGTCAGGGTGCCGGTCTTGTCGAACAGCACCGCACCGATGGAGCGCATGCTCTCCAGCGCCAGCCGGTCCTTGATGAGGACACCCCCGCGGGCTGCGCGCTCGGTCGCGATCGACACCACCAGCGGGATGGCGAGGCCCAGCGCGTGGGGGCAGGCGATCACGAGCACGGTGATGGTGCGGACGACCGCCTCGTCCGGCATCCCGAATGCGCTCCACACCACGGCGGTGAGCGCCGCCGCGCCGAGCGCGAACCAGAACAGCCAGCCCGCCGCGCGGTCGGCGAGGCGCTGTGCACGCGACGTCGAGTTCTGCGCTTCGGAGACGAGCCGCTGGATGCCGGCGAGCGTGGTGTCGTCGCCGGTCGCGGTGACCTCCACCCGCAGCCCGGAGTCGGTGGCGACGGTGCCCGCGGTGACCTGGTCGCCGGTGGTGCGGGCGACGGGCCGGGATTCACCCGTCACCATCGACTCGTCCATGTCGGCGCGTCCGTCGACGATGCGGCCGTCGGCGGGAACGCTGCCGCCGGGGCGCACGACGACGACATCACCCACGCGCAGGTCGGCAGGCGGCACCGTCACGACGCGGTCGCCTTCGACGCGCTCGGCCTCGTCTGGGAGGAGCGCGGCGAGCGAGTCGAGGGCCGAGGTCGTCTGCGCCAGCGAACGCATCTCGATCCAGTGGCCGAGCAGCATGATCACGATGAGGAGCGCCAGCTCCCACCAGAACTCCAGCTCGTGGTGGAGCAGCCCGAGGCTCGCGCCCCACGATGCGAAGAACGCGACGGTGATGGCGAGGCCGATGAGGAGCATCATCCCGGGCTTGCGGGCGCGAAGCTCCGACACGGCGCCGGTGAGGAACGGCCACCCGCCCCAGAAGTACATGACGGTGCCGAGCACCGGCGAGATCCAGCGCACGAGGGGCACGTCGGGGAGCGTGTAGCCCAGCACCATCGCGAACATGCCCGAGAACAGGACCACGGGGACGGCCAGCGCCAGGTTGATCCAGAACAGCCGCCGGAAGCGCGCGACGTGGTCTGCGCCGTGGCCCGCGTGGCCGCCGTGCGCGCCATGTCCGCCGTGGGCGCCGGGCGCGTCGTGGTCGGCGTGAGCCATCGCGGCGTGGTCGTGCGCGGCGTGGTCGTGGGGGTCGCCCGCCGCCGCATGGTCGTGGTCGGAGTGTCGGTGGCCGGCGTGTTCCATCGCCGCGTGGTCGTGGTCCGACCCTGGAGTGAGCGGCGTCATCGCCGCTCGGTCGTGTCCGGAGGGCGCAGCATGATCATGGCCGGTGTGGGGCTGGTCGGCGTGCGCGACAGCGCTCAGGTCGCTGTCTCGATTCGGATCGGTCACGGCGGTTCTCCTCATCGGTACGATTCCATTCATACCCCCTAGGGGTATCTTAGTCAATCAGTTCCGACGTCGGCGTATTCCCCCGTCGCGGATGTCGGAGGATCCCGTCACACTGGCTGCACCTCTCATCATGCGAAGGAGCGGGAGTGGACATCATCCTGGTTGCAGGCCTCTGGATGGGCGGATGGGCCTGGTACGAGGTCGCGCCGGCGCTCGAGCAAGCCGGTCACCGACCGGTCGCCCTGACGCTTCCCGGCATGGAGTCGGCCGACGCCGATCGCTCGGCGATCACGCTCGACGACCATGTCGCCGCCGTCGTGGCGGCGATCGACGCGGCTCCCGGCGAGAAGGTGGTGCTGGTCGGGCACTCCGCGGGGGCCGGCATCGTCTATGCGGCAGCCGACGCGCGGCCGCAGCGGGTGGCGCGGCTGATCCTGATCGGCGGCTTCCCGACGCCCGACGGCGCGCCGCTCCTGTCGGGCTACAAGCCGGTCGGCGGCGAACTCCCGCTTCCCGACTGGACCGACTTCGACGAGGCCGATCTCCGCGACCTGGGTGAGGGCGGCATGGCGGCGTTCCGCGCGTACGCGATCCCCTCGCCGGCAGGGGTGGTCACCGGCATCCAGCAGTTGCACGACGACCGGAGACGCGCGATCCCCGTCACAGCGGTCGCCACCGAGTACACCGTCGCCGACCTGCGCTCCTGGATCGACGAGGGCGCGGCGTCCGTGCAGGAGTTCACGACCATCGAAGACGTCACGTTCCTCGACCTGCCGACCGGGCACTGGCCCCAACTGACCCGCCCGCAGTCGCTCGCGCGCCTCATCCTCGCCCAGCCGCCGCTCGGTGACGGCATCATTCCACCCGAGGTCGAGACGATCAGCGCGCAGGACTTCCACGGGTCCGAGGGCGTCGAGGATTGGCGCGTCCTCTACTGGGGTGCGCACGCGTTCTTCCGAGCCGGATCGCTCGCACAGGGCGCCCGCCTGGTCGCCGAGATCGTGCCGATCGCCGAGGCGCTGGAGCACTTCCCCGACATCGACCTGCGCCCCGAAGGGGTGTTCGTCAAGACGTTCAGCCGGGCCGACGGGGCGCTGAGCAGAGCGGATGCCGAACTCGCGGCATCCGTCTCCCGTGCCGCCCGTGAACTCGACCTCGAGCCCGACCCGTCCGCGCTCACGGTCGTCGGCATCGCCGTCGCGCAAGGACCCGATGCCCGCGTGCGGCCGTTCTGGAGCGCCGCGCTCGGCTACGACCCGCTCGGCGCCGAGGACGCCGTCGACCCGCTGCGTCGCAACCCGCACGTGTGGTTCCACCCGCTCGAGCCTCCGAAGTCTGGGCGTGGCCGCACACACATCGACATCTCGGTCCCGCGCGACCAGGTGCAGGCGCGGATCGCCGCAGCGCTGGCCGCGGGCGGACGAATGGCCGACGACACCCATGCACCGGGCTACTGGACCCTCACGTCCCCCGACAACCACGGCGTCGACATCGCCGCGTGGACCGACGACTCCGACTTCCCCGGCTGAGAGGCCTCGGCGCCCGCCGCCGTCAGCGCACCATGCGCGCGTCGACGAGCGCCGGGATGCCCGGATACGCCTCCTCGACGCCGTCGAACGCGAAGCCGTTGCGCCGGTAGAAGGCGATCGCCCGCGGGTTCGCCTTCGCAACCCACAGCACCGCCGGCTCGTCGCCGAGCACCTCGTCCAGCAGCGCCTGCCCCGCTCCTCGGCCGTACTCCACCGCGAGCACGTAGAGCATGTAGAGCTGGCGCTCGCGCGGAGGGTCCTCACCGTCGGTCGCTGTGCTCGGACCGGCCGTCGCCAGCCCCACGATCCGGCCGTCGCGCTCCGCGACGCGGATGTGCCAGCCCTCGCGCGGATTCTCCAGCAGCCGACGCCACAGCCCGCGGCGGGCCTGCACGTACTCCTCGTCGAAGAACCCCTCGGGCAGGAGGTGCGTATAGGTCTCGCGCCACGTCAGGACGTGGACATCGGCGATCTCCGCGGCTTCGCTCAGCTCAGGGACTCGGACGGTGAACGTCATCCCGTCATCCTGCCAGCAGCACCGCGCCGGTCCGAGCGCTGAGGACACGCGTCACGTCGCGACCCCGCGCGGGTGCGACGATGGGCAGGTGACGAGCGCACCCTCGACGCCCTCCCGCGGCGGCAGCATCGTGGCCCGGATCGGGCAGCCCCTGCTGCTGCTCGCGATCATGTGGGTCGTCCGCGTGCTCGACGATCTGCTGCCCGGCGACGCGAACGGCGAGTTCGGTCTCCGGTCGTGGGCGCTCGACGGACTCGACGGCGTGCTGTTCGGCCCGGGGTTGCATGCGGGATGGCCCCACCTGCTGGCCAACAGCATCCCGTTCGTCGTCCTCGGGGTGCTCGTCGCACTGGACGGCGTCGGCCGGTTCTGGGCGGTGACGGGCATCATCGCCGTCGTCGGCGGGCTCGGCACGTGGATCTTCAGCGCGCCGGGAGTCGTCACCGTGGGCGCGTCGGGGCTGGTGTTCGGGTACTTCGGCTATCTGCTGATCCGGGCCTTCGTCGCGCCGTCGCTGGGCCACGGCATCCTCTACGCGCTCATCGCCACCGCGGTGGCCGTCGTGTACGGCGGCAGCATGCTCGCCGGGGTCTTCGGGGCGCCTGCAGGGGTGTCGTGGCAGGCGCACCTGTTCGGCGCGATCGGCGGCGGCGTCGCCGCGATCGTGATGCGGCCGAAACGCGCGGCCGCGATGTGAGGCGGCACTGACGTCCGGGTGCCACATGAACCCTCGATCTGCCTCGCCCGCTGCGAAAACTAGGGCGCGTCACACGACACGCCGTAGCGCGGCATCCGATACCGGCGTGTCGCCGCCAGCGACCCGACTTTTCGCACGGCGACCAGAGACCGGTCCTTCCAGCCGTCGCTCACGGAGCAGACCCGAAGGCCGTGAAGAACCGGTCGCGAAAGGCATCCATCCGCCACACCGGCGACTCGGCGGCGGGCCGCAGACCCGGCTCCCAGCCCCACGCTGCGATCGCGTCGAGCACGGCGTGGTCCTTCGTGATGATGCTGATCGGCACGTCGCGACCGGCATCCGCGCCGCTCACGATCGGACCCGGCTGATGGTCGCCGAGCGCGACGACGACCAGGTTCGGGTCATCGACGTTCTGGAGGAACGAGAACATGGCGCCGAGGGCGTACTCGATCGAGAGCCCATAGAACCGCTGGACGGTCCGCGGGTCCTCCCAGACCTCGTTCGCGGGCCTGCTGGCCTCGGGCTGCCCGGCGAAGATCGAACCGTCTCCGATCTGCGACCACGCCACGAGCTCCGGCAACGGCGCCCATGGCGTGTGAGACGACACCAGGTCGATCTCGGCCATCACCGGTGGTTGCCCGGCATCGGCGAGCTCGTGGTCGGCGAAGTGCTTCCACGTGTACTGATCGGGGATGCGCGCATATCCGAATCGGGGCCCGCGGTAGCCGACGTTCGTCGCGTCCAGCAAAGTGCCGAACCGGTAGAAGTCCCTGCCGACCGGCCAGTCCTGCGTATTGGACGGCACGTCGCTGACGGTCCGCCAGCCCGCGGCTGCGAAGGCACCGCTCAGCGTCAGACGGTCGCTGCCCACCACCTCGCTGTAGACCGACTGCGAATCGATCCAGACTCCCGTCTGCAGCGTCGCATGCGCGAGCCAGCTCGCACCGCCGTAGGTGGGTGAGGTCAGCCACGCGCTCTCGGCGATGTACCCCTCGGCGGCCAGCGTGTCCTCGCCGCGGCGCAGCAGCGCATTGACGCCGTCCGACACGCCCTCGCCCTCCAGCGCGACCCTGCCGTAGCTCTCGATGAACGCGAAGACGACGTTCTTGCCGCGCAGCGCGGTGAACAGCTCCGCCTCGTCCATCTCGGCGAACGGGTCATCGGCGATCGCCCTGGCGACGACCTCGCGCGCCTGGAGCGCGGCGACGGTGCGCGACACCGCCGAGCCGATGGCACCGGTGGATGCCGCAGCCGCCGACGGGTTCGGCACACCCAGCGGAGGCGCCAGTGCGGCGACGGCGACCCATCCGGCGGTCAGGGCGGCGAGCGCGGCCCGGCCCCGGCCGGCGTCCCTGCGGACCGCGGCGTCCACGCGCAGCGCCGCCCACGCGAGCGCCGCTGCCACCCCCGCGATCAGCAGGGCCGCCGCAGCGACGAGGGCGCTCGCCGGCGCCGCACCGATGGCGGCCGCGACGACGCCGTACGCGTCGCCGAGCTGCCGCCAATCGAGAGGCACGAAATGGATGCCGAGCGCGGCCTCGTAGCCGACATCGACGCAGGCGAGCACCACCGCCAGGCAGACGAACAGCCCGAAGAGCGCCGCAAGCACGATGCGCGGCCGGGCCCACGGCACCAGGGCCAGCACGAGGAGGATGACGATCGACTCGACCGGTATCCGTACCAGCGCCAGCACCGACCCCGAGACCAACGCCCCGGGCACCAGCGGCAGGACGAGAAGCACGGCGACGGCCGCGGCGATCGCGAGGCGACCCGGCCATGCCCGCGACCGCCCGCCGGCAAGCGGACGGCTCACGGGCGTTCGGCGGCGACCGGCTCCCGCCCGGCTTCGGCGCTCTCGGGCTCGAGCATGCCGAACCGGTCGGAGAGGGCGTAGCGGAGCAGCACCACGTCGCCGATGCGGCGGGTGTCGGCGAGCCGGGCCCGGCGCGAGGCCGTCCAGGGGAAAGCCCCCGATCGCACGACGCGCGGCGCGCGGTCTTCACCGACGAAGAACGGGGCGACGACGAGGTGCAGCTCGTCGACGAGGTCCGCGCCGAGGAACTGTGTCAGCACGGTGCCGCCGCCCTCGACCATGAGGCTGCGGACCCCCCGGTGCGCCGCGAGATCGTCGAGCAGCGCGGACATCATGACGCAGTCGTCGCCGAGCCCGACGACGATCGCGCGCTCGCCCAGCCGTTCCTGCAGCTGCGCCTCCCGGGGCTGCGGGCAGTAAACGATCCGCGGCCCCTCTCCCGTCGTGAAGAAGGCGGCGTCGGCTGCCAGGTCGCCGCTGGAGGTCACCGTCACCTTTGCGGGAGACTCCCGGCGCCCGGAGGCGAGCCGGCGCGCGCGCCGCGCAGCATCCCTCACCAGCAGACGCGGGTTGTCTCGTCGCACCGTCGAGGCGCCCACCATGATCGCGTCGTGCAGTGAGCGCACGTCGTCGACTCGGTCGAGGTCGGCCGCGTTCGACATCGCCAGCCGGTGCGGCTCGGCGCTGTCGAGGTAGCCGTCGATCGACATCGCGCAGCTGAGGGTCACGTAGGGTCGCTCGCTCATACGGGTCTCCTCCTCTCGATCATGCTCCTCCGACCAGACGAACGGAAGCGGTCCGCGAGCAGCGCAACGGCACCCGGTGCGACGGCGACCAACGTGAGCACGCCGAACGCCGTGGACACGGCGACGCCGGCGCCCGCACCCAGCCCCGCGAGAGCGAACGCCGCCGCGGCGACGGCCTCGCGCGGCCCCCAGCCTCCGACGCTGACCGGGATCGCCGCAGCAGCGAGCACGATCAGCGCCACGATCGCGAGCTCGTCGGAGTCCGCGTGGACGCCCGCGGCGAGACCCGCCACCACGAACGTGGCGGCGTGCGCGGCGAGGACGATGGCCGAGGCCGCCGTGATGGCCAGCAGCGTCAGGGGCCGCGAGAGCACAGGGCGCAGCATCCGGTACTCGCGAGCCAGCGCGGCGCGCCCGCGCGCGGTGAGCGCCACCGTGGCGACGCCCACGAGGATGAGCAGCGCGACCGCCCCACTGATCCACGCCAACGGGGCCAGCGGCGACGTGAGGCCGAGCGGCAGCAGGATCGCCAGTGTGAGGACGATCTGCACGAGCTGCCCGGCGATGCGCTCGGCCGCGACCGCGCGCGCAGCGAGATCGAGGCGGTCGTGCGCGCGCCCCTGGACGTAGGCGCGCTGCACGTCGCCCACGATGCCGCCGGGCAGCACCATGTTGAGGAACTGCGACCGGTAGTACGCCGCGAAGGCGTCGCCCCAGGCGAGCGGCAGCCCGAACCCGGTCGACACCATCCGCCACCGCCAGGCCGCCGCAGCGGTGGCGACCGCGGCGAGTGCGACGGCGGCGACGATCGTCCAGGGCGAGACCGCAGCGAGGCCGTCGAGGAACGGTGCGGCACCGACGACCGCGCCCGTCGCGACCACCACCGCGAGCGCGGCCACGATCCGTGCACCGGACCGCAGACGCGGCGACATGCTCGTCACCCCGGCCACGCCAGCAGGTCCTCGTGCGACACCATCACCCGCAGCCGGCCGGAGGCCGCCTGCGCCCGACGAACACGGCGGTATGCCTCCGCGTCGTCCGCGAGCTCCGGCCGCCATTCGACGGCGGCGTCGATCCACCCGTCCAGCCACTCGGTCGTGAGCGCGCTGTCCCGCCCCTTCAGGCGCCAGGGGGTCGGGCCCCTGCGAACGTGCCATCCCGCGGCGGCGAACAGCTCGGCCGTCGCGGCTACGGCATCGGGTCCCAGCATCCGTCGCCCTTCAGCGTCGCGGCGCTGGTGGTCGTCGAAGGCTGCGCTGATGGCGTGCTCGACGGCATCCCGCCGCGCGGACGGGCGCAGCGTCACGGCGCCGGTGACGGTGAGGCTGAAGAGCGCAGGAGTGCCCGCGGCGACGCACGCGGCGACGATGTGCGCAGCCTCGGCACTCGTGATCACATCGAGCAGAGCGGATGCCGTCACCGCCGCTGCGCCGTCGAACGCCTCCCTCGGCAGCTCTGCGAGGTCTTCGACGACGACGTCGGCGTCGATCCGGCTGCCGTCGGCGTCGACGACCGCATCGAGATCGAGATGCTCGACGATGTCGGCGTCCCCGTCGCGCAGCACCCAGCGCTGCCGGCCCGGGAGCTGCGGTGCGAGCCAGCGCGTCATCGATCCGGTGCCCGCACCCAGGTCGTGGAGCACGAGCGGCGCGGCCGCGCTCGCGCGACGGGCAGCGAGCAGCCGGCCGAGCTCGCGGGCGAGCTCCGTCGACCGCGCGGCGTCGTCGGCCGGCGCCCGCAGCGCGAGCCACCCGGGTGTCGCCGTCGAGATCGAGGTCATGCCGCCTCCAGGGCGTCGGCGACGCGAGCGACGGCGTCGCTCCATGTCGGCAGGGTGGCGCGGGCCGTGAGGGCCTCGTGCCTCAGCCGCGCCCGCAGCGGCGGGTCCGACATCCATGCCTCCAATGCCCCGGCCAGCGCGGCCGGGTCGTCGGGCGGCACGACGAGGCCGCCCCCGCCGGTGAGAGCCTCGGGAATCCCACCGGTCTCGGCGCCGATCACGGGCAGTCCCCGCGCCCGGGCCTCGCCGATCGCCATGCCCCAGCTCTCGACACGGGACGGCGCGACGAGCAGCGCGCTGCGCTGATAGGCCTCGGCGAGCGCGTCGTCATCGAGGACACCGGCGATCCTGACCCTCCCGTCGAAGGCGGCCGCACGGTCTGCGATGATCGCCGCGAAGTCCGGGAACGACTCACCCGATCCCACGACGGCGCAGGTCCAGTCGGCGGTCGGCAGCCGCGCGAGCGCATCGAGCAGCGTGTCCTGCCCCTTGTGCGGCGCCAGCACCCCCACGCAGAGCAGGTCGTTCTCTCCGAGCGGCGTGACGGCGTCGGCCCGGTCCACGCCGGGGACCGCGACCGTGATCCGCGAGGGATCGGCCAGCCCTCGCCGAGCCAGCTCGTCCGCGGTCCAGTGACTCGTCACGACCACGGCGCGGGCGACCGCCAGCGCGCGTCGCTCGGCGTCGGCCGCGGCATCCGTGGCATCGGGGAAGGCGGCGACCACCATGTGCGCGAGCAGCACCAGACGCAGGCGCGACGCATGCTCCTCGAGCGCCGCGGGCGCCCATCCCCCGACGAGTCCGTCCACCAGCACCAGGGCACCGTCGGGGGCGCCACGGAGAGCGGATGCCGCAGCCGCCGCAGCCGCCGCCTCCTGCGTCGTCACCGCACAGCCGCGGGCGCGCAGTCCGTCCCGGATGTGCCGGTCGTACACGTTGCCGCCGCTGACGCGGCGCGGGTCGTCGACCCCCTCGGGAACGAGGAAGCGGACCGAGGGTCCGCTCGTCACAACGCCACCTCGTAGGAGGCCCAGGCGACATGGGACTCGTGCAGGGTCACGGTGATGCCGGTCAGGCGCGACGCGCCGACCGCGCCGTCGCGCACACGGGCCGCGAGGCGGTCGCCCACGATCTGGCACAGCCGCTCGGTCGTCGTGTTCAGACCTTCGAAGTCGGGCTCGTCGTCGAGGTTGCGGTACGTCAGGGCGCCGACGATCTCGCGCACCACATCGCTCGCGCGGCCGATGTCGACCACGACGCCATCGGCGTCGAGCTCATCGGCGCGGAAAGTCGCGTCGACCAGGAAGGTCGCGCCGTGCAGCTGCTGCGCGGGGCCGAAGACATCGCCGCGCAGGCTGTGGGCGATCATCAGATGGTCGCGGACGGTCACGCTGAAGGTCACTTCGACTCCCTTTCGTCGCTCAGCGCCTCACCGGCGCTGCTCCAATCGATCGTGTGGCACAGTTCGCCGGCGGTGCCCGCGGCGAGGGAGGCGGTGATCTGGGGCAGCTGGCGCCACGACGATCCTCCACCCAGCAGCAGGTCGAATGCGGGATCCTCGAGCAACCGGAGCGCCACGGCCAGCCGCTCGCGGGTGGTGCGCCTCGCCCGGCGACGCGGTGAGACGGCGCCGACCTGGCTGGAGCGGATCGTGATCCGGCGCGAGTGGAAGTCGGCGCCGAGCTCGATCGGCACCGCGCGGCTGCCGTACCAGCTGGCCACGACCACCTCGCCGTCGGTGGGTGCCAGGCGCAGTGCGAGCTCGAGTCCCGCACCACTGCCGCTCGCCTCGACGACGACGTCCGGCTCGAGCAACTGGTCCGCCGCGTCCGAGCCGAGCACGAACTTCACGCCGAGCGCTCTGGCGATCGGCGCCTTCGCCGGATCGATGTCGACGAGCGTGACGTCGGCGCCCGGGATGCCGCGCGCCAC
>NZ_MWLP01000063.1:0-15851 GCF_010634885.1 Microbacterium sp. B35-04
CGCGAACGCGAACGCGAACCAGGGGATTTCCGCCGAACCACAGGGCGACGTCCTCGGGTTCGACGAGAATCCCCGGTTTCGCGGAGGCGTGCGGAGCCGCGCCTGGTTCAGCGGTCGGCGGCGAGCTGCAGCACGGCCTCGGCGAGCGCCTGGATGCCGTGCGCGACGTCGCCGGACGACACCGCCTCGTCGGGGTGGTGGCTGATGCCGTCGGGGTTGCGGAGGAACAGCATGCCGACGTCGGTGATCGCGCCGATGGCCATGCCGTCGTGGCCGGCGGGGCTGAAGAGGACGGCAGGGTCGCCGGCTTCGCCGGGCAGGGTCGACAGGATGCCTTCGCGCACGACGTCCTGCAGCAGCGGCGCGCAGAACACGGCTGGGGCGCTGTGCACCTCCTGAGCCCGCCAGCGCAGGCCGCGGTGGCCCATGATCGCGTCGAGCTCGCGTTCGATCGAGAGCCACACGCGATCGCGCTCGCCGTCGAACTCGCCGCGGAGGTCGACGGAGAGCCGCGCCTCGCCGGGCACCACGTTGACCGCCCCCGGGAACGCCTCGAGCTGACCGACCGTGCCGATGATGTGATGCTCCCCGCGGCAGATGCGCTCGACGGCGAGCGCCGCCTCCGACGCGCCGAGCAGCGCGTCGCGGCGCATGTCGTACGGCGTTCCGCCCGCGTGGCGCGCCTCGCCCTCGACGATGAGCTGGAAGCGCCGCGCCGACGCGATCGACGACACCACCGCGAGTGGCTCGCCGCGCCGGTCGAGCTGGGGGCCCTGCTCGATGTGGGCCTCGAGGTATCCCACGAGCTCGGCGGGGCGACGTGCCGCCTCGCCCACGCGGCCGGGGTCGAGACCGAACTCGAGGAACGCTTCACGCAGGCTCGTGCCGTCGGCATCCGTCAGCGTCCACCACTCGTCGTTCCACGTCCCCGCGACGGCCGACGAGCCGAGGAGAGCCTTGCCGAAGCGGGTGCCCTCCTCGTCCGAGAACGCGATCACCTCGAGCGCGAACGGCAGGTCGGCGCGCGCCGGCCCGTCGCCGGGCGCCCGCAGCAGGCGCGCGACCTCGAGGGCCATCAGCACCCCGACGATCCCGTCGAAGCGTCCCGCGTCGGGCACGGTGTCGAGGTGCGAGCCCAGCAGCAGCGCGGGCGCGTCGACCTCGCCCGACGCCGGCGCGATCCGCCCGAGCTGATTGCCCGCGGCGTCCTGACGCGTCGCCATGCCGACCTCGCGCATCCACTCCGCGGCGAGCCGGTTCACGCGCGCGTGCTCGGGCGACAGGTACACGCGCTCGATTCCGCCGCTCGTCGCCGACACGCGCGCGAGCTCGTCGCACCGCGCCATCACCCGACGCGCGGCCGCGGAGATGCGGTCGCGGTCGACCGCGAGCAGGGCCATCGTCACGAGCTCCGGAAGACGTCGGCCGCGGCATCCGTCCCGCCACCGGCCGGCACCGACGCGCCGAACCGCCGCAGCACCGCCTCGAGGGCGACGAGCGTCGTCAGCACGGCGTCCTCGCGGGCGTTGTAGCCCATCGTGCCGATGCGCCAGACCCGGCCGTGGAGGGGCCCGAACGACGTGCCGATCTCGATGCCGAAGTCCTCGAGCATCGCCCTGCGGGCCTCGTCCCCCGGCACCCCGGCCGGGATCTCGACGGCGACCACGTTGTTCATCTTGTGGGCGAGGTCGCCGAACACCGCGAGGCCCAGCGTCTGAACGCCTGCCAGCATCGCCGCGCCGGCGACGCGGTGACGTTCGATGACGGCATCCCGCCCCTCGATCAGCAGCACGCGCGCGCACTCGCGGGCGGCGTACAGCATCGACGTCGCTTCAGTGTGGTGGTTGAGGCGGCGCGGGCCCCAATAGTCGAGGATCATGCCGAGATCGAAGTAGTTCGAGCGCACGAAGTCGGTCGCCGAGAGGTCGTCGGCCTCGCGGATGCCCGCCTCGATCCGCGTGCGAGACCGCACCACCTCGACGCCACGGGCCGAGAGGGTGAGGGGCGACGACCCCGACGGACCGCCGAGGCACTTCTGCAGACCGGCGGTGGCGGCATCCAGCCCCCAGGCGTCGGCCTCGAACGGGTTGCCGCCCAACGATGCCGTCGCATCGGTGTAGAACAGCACGCCGTGGCGCGCGCAGATCGCGCCGACCTCGTCGAGCGGCTGGTTCATCGTGGTCGACGTGTCGCCCTGCACGAGCGCGAGGAGCGTGGGCTTCACCCGAACGATCGCCTCTTCGATGACCGACACGGGGAAGACCTGCCCCCACTCGGTCTCGATGGTGTGCACCTCGGCCATGGCGCGCTCGGCGATCTCAGCCAGCAGATGACCGAAGCGGCCGAACACCGGCACGAGCACGCGGTCGCCCGGGCGCACGAGCGACACGATCGCGGCCTCGATGCCGGCGCGCGAGGTGCCGTCGATCAGCAGCGTCGCCTCGTTGCCCGTCGCCCAGACACCGCGGTAGAGCTCCTGCGTCTCGGTCATCGTGGCGGTCATGAACGGGTCGTACTGCCCGACGAGGGGCGCCGACATCGCATGCAGCACGCTCGGATACGCCGAGATCGGCCCGGGGCCCATCAGCAGGCGCGCGGGCGGGTCGATCGGGCCGGGAAGGTCGGTCATGGAGTGACTCCAGAAGCTGAGACGGTCGCGGCGAGGCGTCGCGCGAGGCGCACGAGGGCGATGTCGGTGCCCTCGCGCGAGATGAGGCAGAGCCCGACCGGCGCCGGGCCGAGGACGGAGGGCACGGTGAGGAGCGGCACCGACAGCGCGGGCAGTCCCGCGACGGCGGCCGGCGTCGTCATGCGGAGGGTCGTGAGCCGCACCGCGTCGATGCCCTCACCGCTCTGACCGCGTGCCGGCGCCGCACCAGGCACGGTCGGCAGCAGCAGCACCTGCGACTGCACCAGATCTCGCACGCGTTCCCGCAGCGGCGCGAGAAGGGCGCGAGCGGATGCCTCGTCCTCGGCGGTGACGGCGGCAGCCGCGGCGAGGCGCTCGGCGACGGCGGGGCCGACGGCGTCCGGGTGCTCGCGCACCCACTGGCCGTTGTTGCGCCAGGCCTCGGCGGCCTGCACGGTGCGGAAGGGCACGAGGTAGGCGTCGAGGTCGCCGATCGGCGCGCGTGACACGGCCGGAGCGTCAGGTGCAGCCGCGAGCAGCGCGAGCAGCGACTCGACGGCGTCGCGCGTGGCCGGCTCGGCCGCGGCGAGCGCCTCGTCGGGCACGACGAATCGCCAGGGCAGGTCGGTGCCCGACTCACCCCAGCGTCCGCGGCCGGACTCCCCGCCCGGCTCCCGGTCGGGCTGGGCGCCCTCGCTGGCGGCCGACGACGGTCCGTCGTAGCTGAGGCACCAGTCCACGACGCGCTGCAGCGTGTCGCCGTCGCGCGTGAGCCAGCCCACGGTGTCGAACGACTGCGCGAGCGGAAGGAGGCCTTGGCGCGGCACGAGCCCGTGCGTGGTGCGAAGGCCCCACAGCCCCTGGTACGAGGCGGGGACCCGCACCGACCCGGCGGTGTCGGTCGCCAGCCCGATGTCGGCCTGGCCTGTGGCCACGGCGGTCGCCGGCCCGCTCGACGAGCCGCCGGGGAGCGCACCGGGCAGCGCGCCGTTCGGGGGCGTGCCGTAGTGGACGTTGTCGCCCGCGATCGAGTATGCGAACTCGTCGGTGCGCGCGATGCCGCGCACGGATGCCCCGCCGCGCAGCAGATCGCTCACCGCGGGGGCGGTGGTGGTCTCGGGCCGCGCGGAGTCCAGGAACGCCGGATTGCCGGCGCCGATGCGATAGCCCTTGATCGCGAAGAGATCCTTGACCGCCACCGTGAACCCCGCCAGCGCGCCTTCCCAGGCGCCCTGCCAGAGCGGA
The DNA here is from genome assembly GCF_010634885.1 of Microbacterium sp. B35-04. Lineage (NCBI taxonomy): Bacteria > Bacillati > Actinomycetota > Actinomycetes > Micrococcales > Microbacteriaceae > Microbacterium > Microbacterium sp. B35-04. The sequence continues at coordinate 3,875 of NZ_MWLP01000063.1, forward strand.
TCGCCGACCGTGCGCCAGACCGTGCGGTCCAGCGGCTGCGGGCGCGGCGAGACGTGGGCCGCGGTGATGCGCCATGCCCCGTCGATGCGCTGCCAGAGCTGCGTCTGCAGGCCCCGGCCGCCGCCGGCGTAGTGCGACACCGACACCAAGAGCGCGGCATCCGTCCCCACCTCACGATGCTCGATGCGTTCGATCGACCGCGGCGCGACGCCGCCCCGCGTGCCGCGGAAGGCCGAGATCGCGTCGTGCCCCACGAGAAGGCCCGCGGTGTCGCCGCGGAGGGTGCCGGGGCCGGGCGCGAACGTCTCGTCGAGCACCGCGACGTCGTCGGCGATGATCGCGGCCTCGTACCGCTCGAACGCGGCGAGCAGGTCCTCTGGCACCGCCTCGGCACCCGGGACGGCGCCCGGGAAGACGGGTTCAGTCATCGGTCGCTCCGTTCTCGCGGGTCGCCGGATCAGGTGATCTCACCGGGGTAGGACGATTCGGGGCCTTTACACCTGCGCCGGCGACATCACCTGTTCTCGGTGCGCCACCGCGTGCCCGATCCACCGCCGCGAAGTCCGCCTCGCGGATGCGCGCATGCACCCCGCACACGATGTCGACGACCTGCGAGATGTCGAAGTCCGTCGCCGCCGAGAGGTACGCGTAGGCGAGGTGCTCCTCCATGCCGTAGCGCGCCTGCAGCAGCGAGAGCGCCGCGCGCACGCAGTTGCGCATCGCGATGTTCAGGTCGGGGTCGAGCCCCGTGGGCACGAGATAGCCGCGCGCGCGGGCGAGCGGACCGGTCACCTCGCCGAACTCCGCGAGTGCGGCGGCGCGCGGCACCACCTCGAAGCGCAGCGTCGCGCGCAGCGATGCCTCCAGCGCCGTGAGCGCCACTTCGCCGTCGCCCTGCGCGAAGTGCGGATCGCCGACGTAGGCGAGCGCCCCCGGCACCTGCACCGGGAGGTACAGCACCGCGCCCTCGGTGAGCAGGTTGATGTCGATGTTGCCGCCGTGCGCGCCCGGCGGAACCGAGTGCGGTCGCTCCGCAGCCGCCACCGCGACGCCCATCGTGCCGAGGAACGGCGCGAGCGGGAACTCGACGACACGCTGCCCGCCCTCAGTGACCGGCAGGAGGCCCACCAGCCCCGACGCGCGCTCCTCCACCGGGGTGAAGACGCTCACGTTCGCCGCACCTCGGGGCAGCTCACCCACGAGTGCGCCCTTGCCGTGACGGTTCGAGATCACGCCGTACGGCACGCGGGGGACGAGCCGCTCCACCGTGATCTTCAGCAGGTCGCCGGGCTGGGCGCCCTCGACGAAGACCGGTCCCGTGACGACGTGCGGTCCGTCCGCGGCAGGGTCGCGCGACAGGGTCGCGGCGATCTCGATCGCATCGTCGAGGACGGATACCTCCGCCACGCCGTGCCCCGCGAAGAACGCCCGCGGGTCCTTGCCCTGGTCTTCGAGGATCCCCTCGTGGCTCACGGTGTCGAACGTCACGGTGTCACCCGGCGCGATGGTCAGCGCCGCGGCATCCGTCGCGCACGGCAGCCGGCCCCACAGCACGGTGTCGGGCGAGGCGGGAAGGTAGTGATCGCCCGGGATCGGCCCGGCGCCGCGCTGCAGCACCGTCAGCGCCGTCAGGGGCGTCGGCGTCTGCCCGTTCGCTCCCGGCGCGTCGGCCGGCAGGCCGGCGGCGCCGTCGCTGTCGGCAGTCGCCCGTAGCAGCCGGCCGCGCGGCGCACCGCGGAACAGCGGCGCCTCGCCGGGGCCGCCCGACGTGACGTCGAACACCGACTCGCCGTGCAGCCAGGTGCGGCGGATACGACCGGTGAGCGCCCGCCGGTCGTATGCGGTGATCGGGTTCTTGTGCAGCAGCCGTGCGGCCTCGATCGCGAACGGGTCGTCGACGCCGAAGACCGTCAGGTGCGCGGGCGCACCGACCTCGATGACGCCGACGCCGTCCAGGCCCGCGACGCGGGCGGGGCCGGTCGTGTAGAGCGGCAGGATCGTCTCCAGCGGGATGCCGCGGCCCCGAGCCTCGGTCCACACCGCCGAAAGACCGAGCTGGAGCCCGGAGATCCCGCCCCACGCGAGGCCGAAGTCGCCGTCACCGGAGCGCTTCAAGTCGACGGTCGAGGGCGAGTGGTCGCTCACGATGGCATCGATCGTCCCGTCGACGACACCCTCCCAGAGCAGGTCGCGGTTCGCGGCCTCGCGGATCGGCGGGCAGCACTTGAACTCGCTCGCACCCTCGGGGATCTCCTCGGCGGCGATCGTCAGGTAGTGCGGGCACGTCTCGACCGTGAGCGCGACCCCCTCGGCTCTCGCCGCCCGGATCGCGGGCAGCGAGTGCGCGTCGCTCAGATGCAGGATGTGCGCCCGGGCGCCGGTGCGGCGGGCCGCGTCGATCACCGCATCGATGGCGGATGCCTCGCTCTCGGCGGGCCGCGACGCCAGGAACGCGCCGTACTCGCGGCCGAGCGGGCCATGGTCGTGCAGCAGCGCCGGGTCCTCGGCGTGCACGATCAGCCGCGAGCCGATGGCCGCGATCTCGGTCATCGCGGCGAGCAGCTGCGCACGGTCGAGGTGGCCGAACTCGTCGACGCCCGACGGCGAGAGGAAGCACTTGAACCCGAACACGCCCGCCTCGTGCAGCGGCGCGAGGGCGCCGAGGTTCTCGGGCACGGCGCCGCCCCAGAAGCCGACGTCGATGAAGGCCGACGGCGCCGCCGCCGCGCGCTTGACCTCCAGCGCCTCCGGTGTCGTGGTGGGCGGCAGCGAGTTCAGCGGCATGTCGACGATGGTCGTGACGCCGCCCGCTGCGGCCGCGAGCGTCGCCGACCGGAACCCCTCCCACTCGGTGCGGCCCGGTTCGTTCACGTGCACGTGCGAGTCGACGAGCCCGGGGAGGAGCACCGCGTCGTCGGGTACCAGCACCGTCCGTGCGCCGGCCACGTGCGCCCGCACATCGACGATGGCTGCGACGACACCCCGTTCGACAACGATCGCGGCGGGCCGGAAGGAGCCTGCGATCCAGGTGCGCTGGGCACGGATGACGGAACGCCCGCGCGTCATCTCGTCTCGATCCCCGGCGGGTGCGAGGTTGCGGGAGAGGTCATGGCGATCTCCAGAGGGTTTCGATGAACGGATGCCGCGACGCGGCGATGCCGCATCCCGTAAAGCTATTGCTTAATATTGCCGCGCGGGTTTCTCCTGTGTAACGCCCTCGTGACTACGCCTCGGCGCCGGCGGTCGCGGCGGCTGCGCCGGTGCCGGCTCCGGTGAGCGTGAGCCAGATCGCGACGGCGGGCTCGGCCGTGTCGTTGATCACGCGGTGCGGGCGCGACGCCGGGAACGAGAGCGACTCTCCGGGACCCAGCCGCACCTTCCCATCTGCGAACTCGAAGGTCAGCTCGCCCCGCGCGACCCATCCGCTCTCGTACCCCGCGTGCACGAGCATCGTGCCGTCGATGCTCGACGACGAACCGGGCGGATACGTCGACTCGAACCAGTCGACTCCGGGCAGCGACGCCGGCGAGAGCCGGCGATAGGTGACTCCCTCGGCCAGCTCCGCGGGGGACATCCCGCCGGCGCGCGCGACGAGCACCCCCGGGAGCTGCTCCGTCACGTCGGCGTGATCGTGCGGTCGCGGGGCGAACGGGCCGGGGTCGTCGAAGATCGCCGACACCGGCACCCCGAGCACGCCCACGAGCTCGATCAGCCGGTTGACAGACGGCTGCATGACCCCGGTCTCGATCTGCGAGAGCGCACTCGACGAGATCCCCAGCTCGTGCGCGACGGACGACAGCGACCGCCCGGTGGCGACGCGGAGCGTGCGCAGTCGCGGTCCAATCTGCGTGGGCACCTCACCCATCGACGTCTCCTGACTCCGGTTGCCGGCCGGGCTGTGCGCCACATCGTATGACGCCGGCGGCCCTCGCCGGGACGGCGGAGCCGGCGGTCGCGCGGCGATCGACATCGTTAAGCGATCACTTAACACACTCGTTACACGGCCTTCACGCCCCGCGCGAACGGGCGTCCTTGAATGAGGCCAGTCCCACACAGCATCCCCGCCCTCCGTCGCCGGAGCCCGATCCAGGAGTGTCACCCATGCGCCCCCTCTCCCATCGCACCCTCGCCCGCCGCCTCGCCGCCGGCGCCGCCCTCGCGACCGCTGCCGTGCTCGCCCTCGCCGGCTGCAGCGGCACCTCGTCCGCCGACGACGGATCGTCCGGCGACTCGTCGACCGAGGAGACCATCACGGTCAAGATCGGCACGCTGCGCGGCCAGCCGCACTTCTACCAGCCGTTCCTCTACAACGACCACGCGGTCGATGGCGTCGAGTTCGAGGTCGTCACGCTCGACACCACGCCGGCGCTGTCGGACGCCCTCGTGTCGGGATCGATCGACTTCGCCATCTCGGGCGTCACGCCGACGATCGCCTCGATCTCGCAGGACCGCGACCTCAAGGTCGTCGCCAGCGCCGCGGACGGCGGCTCAGGCTTCATCGGCAACGGCGAGTCGTCGCTCGACGAGCTCGTCGGCGAGAAGATCGGCATCGTCCAGGGCTCGGCGCAGGAGGTCGCCCTGCGCCTGCTGATCGAGGACGCGGGCCTCACCCCCGAGGACTTCGCGCTCACCGTCATCCCGGTCCCTGAGATGGCATCGGCCTTCGCCGCCGGCGACATCGCGGCGTTCATGGGCGTCGAGATCGGCGTGTCCATCGCGAAGGCGAACGGCGGCAGCGAGGTCGTCGACCCGTACTCGACCCCCATCGGCAAGGTCAACATCGGCCTCATCACGACCGGCGCGCTGATCGAGGAGAACCCCGAGCTCGTGCAGAAGGTCGTCGACACCCACGCCGCCACGACGGAGTACATGGCCGACAACATCGAGGAGTGGCTGCCGGGCATGGTCGAGGAGTTCGGCGGCGACGAGGACGTCTTCGCCTCCGCGCTGGAGAACTTCTGGCTGCGTTCCGACCTGTCCGACGAGTATGTCGGCCAGCTCGAGGCGCTCGCGTCCGCGATGGCCGAGATCGGCCTCATCACGGACGCACCCACGGGCGAGGACATCGTCGACACGACGTTCGCCCCGTGACGGAAGGCGGTGGCGGCGAGCCCCCCGCGCCGCCACCGCCTGGGCTTCACCGCTTCACCACTCGCACCGCAGCGCCACCGCCGCATCCGGCATCCGTTCGAAAGGAGGTCATCGTGACCCAGGCCACCGTGACCGACTTCGCTCCCGATCCTTCGCCCGCGCCCCTGCGCCGCCGGCCCCGCCCCCTCGCCCGCGGTTCTGCGCTGAATCGCGTGCTGCTCGGCGGCATCGTGCCGATCCTGTTCCTCATCGTCTGGCAGGTCGGCCGCGAGCAGGCATGGGAGATCCCCATCGTCGGCATCCGCATGGGGTACCTGCCCTCTCCCGCCGACGTCGTCGCATCGCTCTGGGACTACGCCTTCGGCGGCATCCATGACGATGCGTTCTCGGGCGACCTGTGGATCAACCTGGGCACGTCCTCGCTGCGCGTGCTCGTCGGCTTCACCATCGCGTCGGCGATCGCCGTGCCCCTGGGCATCCTGATGGGCCGCTACTACACGATGGACGCGCTCTTCGATCCGTTCATCAACCTCTTCCGCCCCATTCCCGCGACCGCCTGGGTGCCCCTCGTCGGCCTCCTGATCGGCTGGGGCGACCAGGCCACGATCTTCCTCATCTCGCTGTCGGCGTTCTTCCCCATCGTCCTGGGCGCGATCAGCGGCTCGAAAGAGGTCCCGCCGCGTCTCATCGAAGCCGGACGGATGCTGGGCGCCCGGCGCTGGGAGGTGCTGGCCCAGGTCGTCGTCCCCGCCTCCGCACCGGCCGTCGTCAACGGCATGCGCGTGGGTCTCGGGATCGCCTGGGTAGTGCTCGTGCTCGGCGAGGGGGTCGGGGTGAGTGTCGGCCTCGGGGCCAACATCATCCTCGCCCGCGACGTGGTGCGCACCGACATGGTCGTCGTCGGCATGATGGTGGTCGGTGTCGCCGGCTTCCTCTCCGACCGCATCCTGATGGGCGCCTTCCAGCTGTTCACCCGCGGCCGCCCGCTGATCAAGTGACAGGACCCGCCATGAGCGACATCACCACCAACGCCCACGTCGACATCACCGGGCTCTCCAAGCGCTACGGCCCGGAGGGCGCGGGGGTGCAGGCGGTCGCCGACGTCGACCTGCACATCGCCTCCGGCGAGTTCGTCGCGATCGTCGGCGCCTCCGGGTGCGGCAAGAGCACCGTGCTGCGCATCCTCGCCGGCTTCGAGCCCGCCACCGGCGGCACCGTGACCGTCGGCGGCGCACCGATCACCGCCCCGGGGCCTGAACGAGGTGTCGTGTTCCAGGACTATGGGCTGTTCCCGTGGCTCACCGTCCACGAGAACGTCGCCTACGGTCCCCGCCGGCGCCGCGTCCCCCGCGCACGGGTAAGGGAGCTCACCGAGCGCTTCATCCGCACCGTCGGCCTCACCCGCTTCGCCGACAAGTACCCGGGCCAGCTCTCCGGCGGCATGCAGCAGCGCGTCGCGATCGCCCGCGTGCTCGCGAACGAACCCACCGTGCTGCTGATGGACGAGCCGTTCGGTGCACTCGACGCGCTCACCCGGTCGGACCTGCAGGCCGAGCTCAAGCGCATCCACATCGAGACGAGGACGACCGTGGTCTTCGTCACCCACTCGATCGAGGAGGCCGTCTTCCTCGCCGACCGCGTCGTCGTGATGACCGGCGGCGCCTCGCACGGAGTGCCCGGGCACATCAGCCGCGTCGTCACCATCGACCTGCCCGGGGAGCGCGACATCACGAGCCCGGACTTCAACGAGTACAAGCGCGAGATCTCCGACCTCGTCCACGCGGTGGCCGGCCATGTGTGAGTGGGCCGCCCGCACGGCAGGGGCGTCGCTGGCGGGAGGGCCGCGATGAACATCGACGACTTCAACGCGCTCGACGCCGACTCGGCCCGGGCCGAAGCCACGGTGTGGGCGGCGATCCCGTCCTGGGTGGACGCCGTCGTCGGCGGCCGGCCGTACCGGGACGTCGACGATCTGGCGGCTGCCGCAGCATCCGCCGCCCGCGACTGGACGCGCGCGGATCTCGATGCCGCGCTCGCACATCACCCCCGGATCGGCGCCCGCGTGACCGGCGAGGATGCGGAGGCCGCGGCATCCCGTCGCGAACAGGCCTCGATGACGGATGCCGCCGACGACGTCGCCGCCCGGATCGCCGCCGGGAACGGGGCGTACGAGGCGCGGTTCGGTCGCGTGTTCCTGATCCGCGCCGCGGGCCGCTCCCCCGAGGAGATGCTCGCGGAGCTCGAGCGCCGGCTCGCGAACGACGACGAGACGGAGGCTCGCGAAGCCGCGGGCCAACTCGCAGAGATCGCGGTGCTGCGCCTGCGGGCGGCCGTGGCGCAAGGATGAACGCATGAGCAGCCACCTGACCACCCATGTCCTCGACGCGGCGAGCGGGACCCCCGCCGAGAACGTCGTCGTGTCCCTCGCGCGGCACCTGCCCGGCGGCGGCACCACCGGCGTCGCCCAGGGATTCACCGATGCCGACGGACGTGCGGCCCTCGGCCCCGAGCGGCTCGAGCCCGGCATGTACGCGCTCACCTTCGGCACCGGGGCGTGGTTCGCCGACCGCGGCATCCCGTCGTTCTATCCGCTCGTCACCGTGACCTTCACCGTCGAAGACACCGACCGGCACTACCACGTGCCGCTGCTGCTCAGCCCGTTCGCGTACTCGACCTACAGAGGGAGCTAGTCATGGTCTCGGTGAGCCTCGGCGCCAACAAGTACGGCAAGGCGGAGAACCGCCTCGTGCGGATCTACCGCGACACGCCGCGTCACGAGATCGTCGACCTCAGCGTCACGTCACAGCTGCGGGGAGCGGCCCTCGCCGGCTCGTTCCTCGAGGGCGATAACGCGATGATCGTCGCCACCGACACGCAGAAGAACACCGCGTTCGCCTTCGCGAAGGAGCACGGCATCCCCTCTCCCGAGGAGTACCTGCTGAAGCTCGGCGACCACTTCGTGTCGGCGTTCGACTGGATCGAGGGCGGCCTCTGGCAGGCCGAGCAGTACGAGTGGGAGCGCATCCTCGTCGACGGCGTGCCGCACGACCACTCGTTCGTGCGCAGGGGCCAGGGCACCCGGCTCGCGACCGTGCAGAAGATCGACGGCGCGACGCACGTCACGGGCGGCGTGAAGGACCTCACCGTGCTGAAGTCGACCGGGTCGGAGTTCTCGGGGTTCCCGCGCGACCGGTACACGACCCTGCCCGAGGCGACCGACCGCATCATGGCGACCTCGGTCACGGGGCGGTGGCGCTTCCTGCCCGACGCCGTCGCCGCCGGCATCGACTACAACGGCCTGTACGCCGAGGTGCTGGGCGTGCTGCTGTCGACCTTCGCGTCCGTACACTCGCTCGCGCTGCAGCAGACCCTGTTCGAGATGGGCAAGGCCGCGATGGAGGCACGGCCCGAGATCGCCGAGGTGCGCTTCGCGATGCCGAACAAGCACCACTTCGCCTACGACCTGACGCCGTTCGGGCTCGAGAACCCGAACGAGGTCTTCTACGCCGCCGACCGCCCGTACGGCCTCGTCGAGGGCACCGTCGTCCGGGATGGCGTGGATGCTGCGCCCGGCGCGTGGCTGGATCTGCCGGTCTTCGTCTGAGCCGTCGAGGCTCGTCGGCTCGTTGCGTTTCGTCTCGGTCGCTGGCGCTCCCTCGCTCAGCGATCGGGGGGCGGTGTTCCGGTCGTTGAGCGAGCGAGGAACGAGCGAGACGAAACGCCCCGCACCCGGCGCAGGACCCGGTGTTCCGGTCGTTGAGCGAGCGAGGAACGAGCGAGACGAAACGCCCCGCACCCGGCGCAGACCGTCGGCTCGATGACGAGGTCAGCCGGTGAAGACCGTGTGCACGTCGCCGACGACCTCGCGACCGCCGAGCGCGGTCAGCTCCATCAGCACCGCCGTGCCGACGACGACGCCGCCGAGCTCGCCGACCAGCTGATGGGCGGCGACCAGGGTGCCCCCGGTGGCGAGCACGTCGTCGACCAGCAGCACGCGGCTGCCCTCGGCGATGTCGTCGTGCGCCTCGATCGTGGCGGTGCCGTACTCGAGCACGTAGGTGACGGATGCCGCGGGCAGCGGCAGCTTGCCGGCCTTGCGGATCGGCACCAGGCCCACACCGGCCTCCATCGCCACGGCGCCGGCGAGCAGGAACCCGCGCGCCTCGACCCCGGCGACCACGTCGAACGATCCCTCGAACGGGACGATCATCGCGTGGATGACCGTGCGCAGGGCGCGAGCATCCGCCAGGAGCGGCGTGATGTCGCGGAACAGCACGCCCGGCTCGGGGTAGTCGGGGATCGTGCGGATGAGGGATTCGGCGCGTGTGAGGGCTTCGGACGGCACTCGCCCACCCTACGCCCGGGCTCCATCTCCGCCGCCTCCGCGCTTCCGCCACCACCGCGGCGCGTCCGGCGCCCGCGCCGTTCCTCAGCCGAGGACTTGCGTCCTTGCTCAACCAAGCGCCCGCGCCGTTCCTCAATTGAGAAGCCTCGCCGTTCCTCAGTTGAGGAACTGCGCCGGAATGAGGGGCGATCCACAGCGTTTCGGCCCTCATCTCGGCACTGTTCCTCAACTGAGGATCCGGCGCCGGCGCCGCGTCACACTGTAAGCGCTTGCAGTAGACTGGCCCGATGACTTCCGCAGAGACCGCTGAGCGCACGGACGCGTTCCTCGCCCCCATCGGCGGCGAATGGTGGCGCACCGCCGTCATCTACCAGATCTACCCCCGCTCCTTCGCCGACGCGTCGGGCGACGGCATCGGCGACCTGCCGGGCATCACCTCGCGCCTCGACGACCTGAAGAGCCTCGGCGTCGACGCGATCTGGCTGAGCCCGTTCCAGCGGTCGCCGCAGAAGGACGCCGGCTACGACGTCAGCGACTACTGCGACGTCGACCCGCTGTTCGGCACGCTGGCCGACTTCGACGCGATGCTCGCCGGGGCCCATGACCGCGGCATCCGTGTCATCGTCGATCTGGTGCCGAACCACTCGTCCGACCAGCACGAGTGGTTCCAGCAGGCGCTCGTCGCCGCTCCCGGCAGCGCAGAGCGTGGGCGCTACATGTTCCGCGACGGACAGGGCGCACACGGCGAGCTCCCGCCGAACAACTGGGAGTCGGTCTTCGGCGGTCCGGCGTGGACGCGCGTCGTCGAGCCCGACGGCCGGCCCGGCCAGTGGTATCTGCACCTCTTCGACTCGTCGCAGCCCGACTTCGACTGGTCGAACGAGGAGGTGCGCGAGGAGTTCCGCCGCATCCTGCGCTTCTGGCTCGACCGCGGTGTCGACGGCTTCCGCGTCGACGTCGCCCACGGCCTGATCAAGGCCGAGGGCCTCCCCGACTACATCCCCGACCCCGAGGCCGGATCGATGGGCGGCGAAGAGGAGAACGTGCCCTACTGGGGCCAGGATGCCGTGCACGAGGTCTACCGCGACTGGCGGAAGATCCTCGAGGAGTACCAGGGCGACCGCGCCCTGGCCGCCGAGGCGTGGCTGCCGACCGCCGAGCGCACGGCGCAGTGGGTGCGCTCCGACGAGATGCACCAGGCCTTCAACTTCCCCTACCTCTCCACCGAGTGGAACGCCGCTCATCTGCGCAAGGTCATCGACGTGTCGCTGCGGGCTTTCCCGGGCGTCGGCGCACCGAGCACGTGGGTGCTGTCGAACCACGACGTCGTGCGCCACGCGTCGCGCCTCGCGCTGACCGCCGAGAACCCGCAGGGTCACGGCATCGGCCCCGAGTCCCCCGGCCAGCCGATCCCCGAGGTCGGCCTCGCCCGCGCCCGCGCCGCGACGACGCTCATGCTCGCGCTGCCCGGCTCGGCGTACCTGTACCAGGGCGAGGAGCTCGGCCTGCCCGAGGTCATCGACATCCCCGGCTCCGCCCGTCAGGACCCCACGTGGTTCCGCACGAACGGCGAGCGGTACGGTCGCGACGGCTGCCGCGTGCCGATCCCGTGGACCGCGGATGCCCCCGCCTACGGCTTCAGCCCCACCGGTGCCTCGTGGCTGCCGCAGCCGGCCGAGTGGGCCACGCTGGCCCGCAGCGCCCAGTCCGGGGTCGAGGGATCGACGCTCGAGCTGTACCGGACGCTCCTCGCCGAACGACGCGCCCGGGCACTCGGCGCCGGCTCGCTCGAGTGGATCGACGGCTACGGAACGGATGCCGTCGCATTCCGCAACGGGAATGTCACCGTGATCGCCAACACCGGTTCCACGCCGATCGCGCTGCCGAGCGGTATCGTGATCGCGTCGAGCGGTCCGATCGTGGGCGGCGAACTGCCGGCCGACACGACGGTCTGGCTGACGAACGACTGAGCCGGAGCCTCCGGGCACGGCGGCCTCCGGGCACGAACACGCTCGTTGACTTGCCTTATATGCACGCGACACGCCGCGCGTGTTGTACACATGGGGCAAGTCAACCCGGGCGGAGAGAGGTGACGGCGTGGTCAGCATCGACGAGGTCGCCCGCCAGGCGGGCGTCTCGACGGCGACCGTCTCGCGCGCGCTGAGCGGGCGGGGCCACGTCTCGGCCGGCGCCAAGGCGAAGGTGGAGGCGGCCGCGAAGAGCCTCGGCTACGTGGTGTCGGCATCCGCCTCGAGCCTCGCGTCGGGGCGCATGCGCAACATCGGCGTGCTCGTGCCGTTCCTCGACCGCTGGTTCTTCTCGACGGTGCTGAGCGGCATCGCGTCGGCCCTCATGCGCCGCGGCTACGACATCACGCTGTACAGCCTCACCGCCGATCGGGCGGAGCGTCGCGACATCTTCGACACATTCCTCCGGCGTCAGCGCGTGGACGGCGTCATCGCCATCTCGCTGGAGCTCGGCGAGGACGAGACCGAGCGGCTGGTGGCGCTCGACCTGCCGGTGATCGCCATCGGCGGGCCC